>NZ_JBRILQ010000038.1:0-51810 GCF_052977045.1 Shewanella sp. 125m-7 | reverse complement strand
ATCCACGTTCAGTGCTCTATATACCCAGCCGCTACCCACTTAAATATAAACAGTAGTGCTTATCCGAATAGCATTACTATCAATAGTGCCTTTTAGGTTTTGTTTTTTATCCTACGCTTAGCGTGGCCAGCGACCTAATGTACAGCGATCGTTACTGCCAAAGTCGCGTACTGTAGCAACATTCTCGTAGCCGAGCTCAATTAACTTTTCTCTTAACTCGATAGCTTGCTGATAACCATGTTCCAGTAGTAAATAGCCACCAGGAGCTAAATAATCACGGGCACAATTAGCAATATGAAATAAGTCAGCAAACCCTCTCAGTGGTGCAGTGAGTGCACTTTGTGGCTCAAACCTAACATCACCTTGAGAAAGATGTTCATCTTGTTCATCAATGTAAGGCGGGTTAGATACAATCAAGTTAAAATCGTAGCACTCAACCGCATCAAACCAGTCACTCTGAAACACATCAACTTGCTCAAGCTTTAGATTGGTTCTATTTTCTTTTGCCAGCGCGACCGCATCATCCACCTTATCAATCGCACACACTTGCCACTCATTACGCTCATGGGCCAGTGATAGCGCTATCGCGCCAGTCCCAGTGCCTAAGTCGAGTACTTTAGCGGTTTCCGCTAAAGGTAAATTAAGCGCCGTTTCAACTAGAATTTCAGTATCTGGACGTGGAATAAGCGTTGTCGGGTTAACTCTAAATGGCAGAGACCAAAATTCCCGTTCGCCAACAATGTGCGCGATAGGGTTGCCACGCAGACGCTTAGCTAGCATCTGTTTAAACTCAGACACCTCTTCAGGCTCTAGGCTCTTTTCAGGCCAAGTATATAAATAACTGCGTGGTTTATTAATCACATGTAGCAACATGACCTCAGCATCAAGAGATGCTGAGTCTGAGATACTTTCAAGCTGCGAAGAGGCCCATTTAAGCGCCCCTGAGATAGTTAATTGCAAGGAATATCCTTATTCATCTGTAGCACAGTAATGAGGTGGATGAAGGTCTAGCCTTCACCTAGTGCTGCAAGCATATCCGCTTGGTTTTCAAAAATGAGAGGTTCGATAACACAATCGATATCGCCTTCCATAAACTCGCCTAATCGGTACAGAGTTAAGTTAATTCGGTGTTCACTTACACGACCTTGTGGGAAGTTATAAGTACGGATACGCTCAGAACGGTCACCACTACTGACTAGGTTACGGCGTGTACTTTCTTCTGCACTACGACGCTTCTCGTCTTCAACCGCTTGAATACGCGCAGCAAGTACGCTCATCGCTTGGGCACGGTTCTTATGCTGTGAACGTTGATCCTGACACTCAACAACAATACCGGTAGGAATATGCGTAATACGAATAGCCGAATCCGTCTTGTTAACGTGCTGACCACCGGCACCTGATGCGCGGAATGTATCAACTTTAAGATCGGCTTTGTTGATTTCAATCGCTTCGGCTTCTGGCACTTCAGGCAATACGATAACTGTACAGGCAGAAGTATGTACGCGGCCTTGAGACTCGGTTTCTGGTACACGCTGAACACGGTGTCCGCCAGACTCAAATTTCAGTTTACCGTAAACGCCTTCACCACTGATTTTAGCAATCACTTCTTTAAAGCCGCCATGTTCACCGTCGTTGGTGTTCATAACTTCAATCTGCCAGCGTTTGCTTTCAGCGTATCTGCTATACATGCGGAACAGATCGCCCGCAAAAATAGCCGCTTCGTCACCACCCGCACCTGCGCGGATTTCGATAAAGCAGTTGTTATCATCATTAGGATCTTTTGGAAGTAGCAGAATTTGCAACTCATCTTCTAGGGTTGCGATCGCTGATTTAGCGATTTTAAATTCTTCCTGAGCCATCTCTTTTAGCTCAGCGTCATCTTCTTCCATCATCTCTTTAGCAGACTCAAGATCTTCTTCTGCTTGTTGAAATGCTTTAAAAGTGCTGACCACATCCTCTAATTGAGAATATTCTTTAGACAAGGCGCGGAAACGCTCCTGATCGGCAATAATGCTTGCATCGCTCAGTAACGCCAATACTTCTTCATTACGTTCAAGTAAGCCTTCAAGCTTACGAATCACACTGTCCTTCATTTAAACGCTAACCTTAGTCTTTATCTAGTCCAAGCACAGATCTTAATTGTCCAAGAGAATTCAAATCCCCTTGGCGACTCGCAGCGGTAAGCGCTTGTGTCGGTGCGTGGATCAGCTTGTTGGTAAGCTTGTTGGCCAGTTCTAGTAAGACTTGCTCACTATTACCACCCTGGGCCAACTTGTTGACCGCTCGCTCTACCAACTCATCTTTAATCGCCATACTCTGAGTGCGATATTCACGGATACTGTCTACCGACCCTAAAGAACGGATCCATTCCATAAATAGATGAGCTTGATCTTCTGCAATTAATTCTGCTTGCTCGGCGGCTTCTCTTCGAGACGCCATATTCTGTTCAATAATGCTTTGCAGGTCATCGACGGTATAGAGGAATGCATCATCTAGATCCGCAACTTCAGCCTCAATATCTCGAGGAACTGCTATATCAACCAATAACATAGGCTGATGACGACGCTGCTTAAGCGCTTTTTCTACCATGCCCTTACCAAGTATTGGTAACGGGCTAGCCGTAGAGGATATCACGATATCGGCCTTAGGGAGAAAATCTGGGATCTGTTCGAGTGTAATTGCTGTTGCGCCAAACTCATCACACATGGCTTCGGCACGTGAAATTGTGCGATTAGCCACAACCATGGATTTAACGCCATTGTCTTTTAAGTGACGCGCAACCAGCTCAATTGTCTCACCTGCACCAACCAATAAGACTTGGGTCGTGCTTAGCGATGAGAAAATATGTTTTGCCATACTCACTGCGGCAAAGGCAACAGAGACTGCAGCCGCACCTATTTCGGTCTCAGTGCGGATCTTTTTCGCAACCGAAAAGGTATTTTGAAATAGTCGGTCCATAGTCGCTGCAACTGTGCCAGCTTCTTTGGCTTTCACAAAAGACTGCTTCACCTGACCTAAAATTTGCGGTTCACCCAAAATCAGTGAATCGAGTCCAGCAGATACACGCATTAAATGTTTAACCGCTTCCTGACCTTTGTATTGGTACAAGCAAGGCGCAACATCTTCATGAGATAGTTGATGATAATCTTCCAACCAAGCAACAACATCAGCCGCTTCACTGTTGTTACAGTAAAGCTCTGTACGGTTACAGGTGGAAATGATGACGGCTTCGCCCGATCGTGTATGAGACGCAAGACTCTTCATGGCATCATGAATTCTGTCTGGTGCGAATGCGACTTTCTCACGTAGGTCGACCGTGGCCGTTTTATGGTTAATTCCGATTGCTACAAGGCTCATTTGACTCGTTCTGGACTCTTGGGCATCTCATTTATTGGTGCCATTCTACTGAATTGATGTTGTTAAAAACAGAATACGCTTAACAAAACCGAATAATAATCTATGTTCTTACCCATTTTTTCAATTAGCATCACTTTTTTAACAGATATGTCACGCTAAAACGACATTAACCATTGTACAAAAGCAATTTTTTGCATATGGGCATTGGTAATTCATTCAACCCCTCGTATCATAAGGGCTCTTTTATATCAGTAATAGATGAATAATTTGAGCCAGTTCACAAAAAGCACTTATCTATGGGTGATATTGGGCACTATTTTCATTAGTGGCTGCTCAACTACCATACCAGACAACCTAATTCCCGTCTCTGTTAACAAAGTGCAGCAGGCCAGTGCGTGGGAAATGCAAGGAAAGCTTGCAGTTAGAACCCCTGAAGATAGATTTAGTACTAACCTATATTGGCTGCATAGTCCTGAGCGAGATGAACTTAAACTCACGACCATGTTGGGTACAACTTTATTGTCACTTTCAAGCCATGATGGCAACGCAATACTCGAAGTTGACGGCAAAACGTATACCGACACCGATGCCCAACGTTTATTAACTCGCGTTTCTGGTTGGTCTATTCCTATCGACTCACTGCCGCTATGGCTCACAGGCCAGCTCACTCAAGGCGACAGACTGATCAGCACTGATAATCAAGGCCGCCCAATAAAGTTGCTGAACTCCGAGCAACTTCCGCCTTGGGAAGTTGACTTTAAAAGCTGGCAAACCCAAAGCGGCGCAGAAGTGCCTAGACTACTTAATTTACAACGCGGCGATATCCGCCTAAAGCTGCAACTAAATCAATGGCAGGCCTTAGCTCCACAAAGCCAGATACTGATGCAACCAACCTCACCCGAGAGCTCTTTATGACTACGGCACTTTCATTAGGCTGGCCAGCACCAGCCAAGCTTAATCTATTCCTACATATCAATGCCCAGCGCCTTGATGGATATCACGAACTTCAAACTCTGTTTCAGTTCATCGAACATTGTGACTATTTAGACTTTAAAGTGTTGGAACAGACAACACTAAAATTACACTCCAACATGACAGGTGTTGTTGCTGACAGCGATAACTTAATTCTTAAAGCCGCAAAATCACTTCAATCACGCACAAATTGTCAGTTAGGCGCTGAAATTTGGCTTGATAAACGCTTGCCCATGGGAGGCGGGCTCGGTGGAGGCTCATCTGACGCGGCCACCACATTAGTCGCTCTGAATCAGCTATGGCAAACAGGTCTTACCGTTACTGAACTGGCTGAGATAGGATTAACACTTGGCGCTGATGTACCTGTTTTTATTAATGGTTTTTCAGCTTTTGCCGAAGGTGTTGGAGAAAAACTCCAAAATGTAGAGCCCGTTGAACCCTGGTATTTGGTATTAATTCCCCAAGTGCATGTCTCTACAGCGGAAGTATTCCAAGACCCCGAACTGCCTCGAAATACACCAAAGCTAAGCCTTGACTCATTAATGAACAGCCCATGGAAAAATGACTGCCAATCATT
This sequence comes from Shewanella sp. 125m-7, assembly GCF_052977045.1. Taxonomy (NCBI): domain Bacteria; kingdom Pseudomonadati; phylum Pseudomonadota; class Gammaproteobacteria; order Alteromonadales; family Shewanellaceae; genus Shewanella; species Shewanella sp. 125m-7. The sequence goes on along the minus strand of NZ_JBRILQ010000038.1, from coordinate 46,904 downwards.
AGTCGCAAAACGCTACCCACAAGTTGCCAAGACCTTAGGCTGGCTGATAGAATATGCGCCGTCCAGAATGACCGGAACAGGAGCATGTGTTTTTGGTCAATTCGAACAGGAACAAGAAGCTAAAGATGTATTGGCGAAATTGCCTGCATCGATACATGGCTTTGTTGCGAAAGGGGCAAATATATCGCCGTTAATGCTGAGACTAGCTCAGTGTTAACTAAATCCTGGGATGGCTTTTAAATCCCAGCCACTATCATGAAGCATACGCCTGAGGTTGATACAGTGCCTGACATTAAACTTTTTGCCGGTAACGCAACACCTGATCTCGCTAAGAAGATAGCCGACCGTCTATTTTGTAAACTTGGAGACGCAGAGGTAGGCGTTTTCAGTGACGGCGAAATCAGTGTCCAAATTAATGAAAATGTACGTGGTGCGGATGTATTCATCATTCAATCTACTTGCGCTCCTACTAACGATAACCTAATGGAACTTATCGTTATGGTTGACGCGCTTCGCCGTGCATCAGCTGGTCGTATTACAGCGGTTATTCCTTACTTTGGTTACGCGCGTCAGGACCGTCGTGTTCGTAGTGCTCGTGTACCTATTACTGCTAAAGTGGTTGCAGATTTTCTATCAAGCGTTGGTGTAGACCGCGTATTGACTTGTGATCTACACGCTGAACAAATTCAAGGTTTCTTCGACGTTCCAGTTGATAACGTATTCGGTAGCCCTGTGTTACTAGAAGACATGTTAGCTAAGAACCTAGATAACCCTGTAGTCGTTTCTCCTGACATCGGTGGTGTAGTGCGTGCTCGCGCCGTTGCTAAGCTACTTGATGATTCTGATCTTGCGATTATCGATAAGCGCCGCCCACAGGCGAACGTTGCGCAAGTTATGCATATCATAGGTGATGTTCAAGGCCGTGACTGCATCATCGTTGATGACATGATCGATACTGGCGGAACATTGTGTAAAGCTGCTGAAGCATTAAAAGAGCACGGTGCAAATCGTGTATTTGCTTATGCAACTCACCCAGTGTTTTCTGGTAATGCCGCCAAGAATATCGCTGAATCAGTGATCGATGAAGTAATTGTTACCGATACGATTCCATTGAGCGATGAAATCAAAGCATTAGAAAAAGTCACTCAATTGACTATGTCGACTGTTATGGCTGAAGCGATTCGCCGCGTAAGCAACGAAGAATCAATCTCTGCGATGTTCAAGCACTAATTCATCACGAATTAGCCAGCAAGATAAGCAGAAATAGAAACGCACTCAATTGAGTGCGTTTTTTATGCCTAGCGCTAACCGTTAGCTATCTCTTACTATGCCATTACTCAATAAAACTGCGTTTTAGCGCATCATCTCTTACCGCCTGAGTCACATCATAAGCGATGCTACGACGTAACTTAACCAGCCAACCATCAACCTTACCCATATTCACTTTACAGCTATTCTTAGCGCAGCCAGGACGTTCAGCGCTTATCAGCTTAACCGCGACGCTATTATCTTTGACCAGTAACTCAGCTTGAATTATATAGGTTTTATAGTTTAAATTAGCGTACCTAAGGCCGGCCTCATCTTTACTAAATACCCAATGATTACGTTTAAGCGCATCGGTCAACATGCTATCTAAGTCTTTAACGTAACTTCCATATGGGATGGGATCTTGGTAAAGCTGTAGCTCACTTGCCGCCACAGGTAGTAAACAACTGGTTACCATGATCACAGCTGCAATCACTTTCTTCATGTTTTGTCCTTTAACACTTCTTGAGCGCTAGTTGTTTAAAATGATTAAAGCCGTGCCAGCTGCTTACCAATGCTATTTCTCAGGTTTTTTATGTAGTTATAATAGCCACGGCTATTTTTATAACAGATGTCATCTATCAGGTTCTGGCAAATATAATCACCTAAGGCATCTTGATATTTGAGTTGTACTAACGATTGGTCATATTCAATACGCATAACATTGGTGTCACCGCGATAATCAAACCTTGCCAAAATATAACCATCTCCCTCACCTTGATACACCCAAGCAAATCCCTTTGTGGTCAACATCCCCTCTAGAATGGCATAACGGATCTTATTTAGATCATCAGTATTGGTTACTAGCTCTTTATGAACGGCGTGAATATAGCGATCTGAGGACTTTGGTTTGATATTGTCATCAATATCAAGTGTCGTTGGTACAGCCTGTACAGCACTGCTCGCTGACAATAAAAACCCTATAGATAAGGCAGCTAAAAGCCTCATAAGCTTCCCTCCCTGAAAAATATAAAGCAGAATCCTAGCACATATTTTGAACAACAGCCTTATGCCAACCACATTAAAGATTAGATTGAACAAACGCAGACATCTAGTGGATATAACAGAGAGGGATTGTGAAACGCAGAAACAAAAAAGCCCATCCGAAGATGGGCTTTCTTTTATATGGCTGGGGTACCAGGATTTGAACCTGGGAATGCCGAGATCAAAACCCGGTGCCTTACCGCTTGGCGATACCCCAACAAAACTGGTTAAACTCGATGGTACGGGAAGAGAGACTTGAACTCTCACACCTTGCGGCACCAGAACCTAAATCTGGCGTGTCTACCAATTCCACCACTCCCGCATCGAAGTTTACTGCAAGTTGCCTTGCTTTGTCTTATTTAGCTTAATCGCTAATAAGACAAGGTCAATTACTCAACCTTTTAAAAATGGCTGGGGTACCAGGATTTGAACCTGGGAATGCCGAGATCAAAACCCGGTGCCTTACCGCTTGGCGATACCCCAATTAAATCTTTTAAACTCGATGGTACGGGAAGAGAGACTTGAACTCTCACACCTTGCGGCACCAGAACCTAAATCTGGCGTGTCTACCAATTCCACCACTCCCGCATCGAAGTTTACTGCAAGTTTCCTTGCTTCATCTTATAAGCTCAAGAGCTAATAAGACAAGGTCAATTACTCAACCTTTTAAAAATGGCTGGGGTACCAGGATTTGAACCTGGGAATGCCGAGATCAAAACCCGGTGCCTTACCGCTTGGCGATACCCCAATCAATCTTTCTAACTCATAACCAGCCTAAGCTCGATATGTTAAATAATGGTACGGGAAGAGAGACTTGAACTCTCACACCTTACGGCACCAGAACCTAAATCTGGCGTGTCTACCAATTCCACCACTCCCGCACTGCATCTAGTTTTACATCTTGATTAAGATGGTGCTTGAATACAGCGTGTCTAATATCAACACCACAACTCTCACACGATATCTAGTTTTACATCTGGATTAAGATGGTTCTAGTTTACATCTAGAAAAAGATGGTAGCAATGGCGGGATTTGAACCTGCGACCCCAGCATTATGAGTGCTGTGCTCTAACCAACTGAGCTACATTGCCAAAGATGGCTGGGGTACCAGGATTTGAACCTGGGAATGCCGAGATCAAAACCCGGTGCCTTACCGCTTGGCGATACCCCAAAAAATCTTTTCTTACTAATGACAAGCAAGCTCATCACTATTTAAATAAATGGTACGGGAAGAGAGACTTGAACTCTCACACCTTGCGGCACCAGAACCTAAATCTGGCGTGTCTACCAATTCCACCACTCCCGCACTACATCTGTTTTTACATCTTGATTAAGATGGTGTTTGAACATGGCGTGTCTAATATCATCACTCACCACTCTTACACTGACTCTGTTTAACATCCAGAACACGATGCTCGGTATTTTATATCCTGAGAAGATAATACACTAACTAAGTTAGTGAAAGAAGATGGTAGCAATGGCGGGATTTGAACCTGCGACCCCAGCATTATGAGTGCTGTGCTCTAACCAACTGAGCTACATTGCCATCTTTCTTTTTCATCCCCCTGTCTGGGGAACGGGGCGTATTATGCTTATTCGGGCGGATCAGGTCAACTGCTTTTTTTCGCTAATTAACCGAAAAAGCATTGTTCGGCGATAACTTCACCAAACTGAGCAACAGATATCCAAAAACACGCCTTTTATATGAGAAATTTAGCACGTTTTAACGACAGCACATCCTCGTTTATCAAAAAGCCCACATCAAACACCTGGTTTTTCCGGCAATAACGGTTCAGATATCGATAGTAATTACTTTGTTAGCGCATAAGCTGCTGCTGAGTTAGCCTCATACTCAGCTTTTAAAACCGCTCGTTAGATGCAACAAGGCGACTAAAGCCATCCGTGACAACTTAGCATGACCTCCAAAAGAGCGTATCACCAAGAAGCGCTTTATCACGAGTTATATTTTAGACCTGTATCGAAGGGTAATTTCTCAGTTCTATTTATATGGGATAGCGCTAAGCCATAGAAGGATTACGAAGGGATAGCTCTAAACGACATGGTTGAACGCTATATTTAAGGGGGGGCAGCTAATTAGCAGTCTCTACAGTGCTACATCTGACTTAAACAACAGAAGCCAAAGACGCTCCTTCAAGTAAAGGTTAGCAAACACAGGTTAGCAAAGTGGCATTAAACAAAAAAAAAGCGACTAACACTGTTAGTCGCTTTCATTGTATAGGATATTAAATCGCTTATACGTTAAATAGGAAATGCATCACATCGCCATCTTTGACGATGTAAGTTTTGCCTTCAACGCGAAGCTTACCCGCCTCTTTCGCGCCAGCTTCACCTTTATAGGTAATGAAGTCGTCATATGCCATAACTTGCGCGCGAATAAAGCCACGCTCAAAGTCAGTGTGGATAACGCCAGCAGCTTGTGGAGCGCTTGCGCCCACCTTTACTGTCCAAGCGCGGACTTCTTTAACACCAGCAGTGAAATAGGTTTGCAAGTTCAGTAGCTCGTAACCGGCACGAATAACACGGTCAAGACCTGGCTCTTCTAGACCAAGATCAGCCATGAATTCTTCACGGTCTTCAGCATCCATCTCTGCAAGCTCAGATTCGATTGCAGCGCAAACGGCAACAACCACTGCATTTTCTTCTTCAGCAATCGCTTTTACGATATCTAAATGAGGGTTATTTTCAAACCCATCTTCAGCTACGTTAGCAATATACATAGTAGGCTTAAGTGTTAAAAAGTTAAGGTAAGCAATTGCCGCTAACTCTTCTTTACTTAGCTCCATTGAACGAAGCATTTTACCTTCGTCTAATACTGGACGCATTTTCTCAAGTACAGCCACTTCAAACTTAGCCTCGGCATCACCACCTTTAGCACGCTTGGCTTGACGGAAGATTGCACGTTCACATGAATCAAGATCCGCTAGTGCAAGCTCAGTGTTAATCACTTCGATGTCGCTCGCTGGGTCAACTTTATTCGCTACGTGAACAATGTTGTCATCTTCAAAACAACGAACAACGTGACCAATTGCATCAGTTTCACGGATGTTAGCTAGAAACTTGTTACCTAGACCTTCACCTTTAGATGCACCAGCAACCAAACCTGCAATATCAACAAATTCCATTGTTGTTGCTAATACACGCTCAGGCTTAACAATTGCAGCCAATGCGTCTAGACGTGAATCGGGTACAGGCACAACACCTGTGTTTGGTTCAATTGTACAGAACGGGAAGTTTGACGCTTCGATGCCAGCTTTTGTAAGTGCGTTGAAAAGTGTTGATTTACCAACGTTTGGCAGGCCTACGATGCCACATTTAAAACCCATATTGTTACCTTTAATATCAATGATTGACTTGAAGCAATGCTTCAAGCACTTGTTTATGCTTTAAAAGAATGCAGTCTATGCATCGCCTTTGCCATATCTTGGTTGAACAAGACTTCTGTTGAACGGACCGCTTCATCTATCGCTGCGTCCATCAGCTCTTGATCTATTGGGGAGGCTTTACTCAGCACGTAATTGCTTACCAAGTTTTTATCACCAGGATGACCAATGCCAATGCGTAAACGGTAGAAGCCTTTATCATTCGCCAATTTAGCTATGATATCTTTAAGACCATTATGACCACCGTGGCCACCACCCAACTTAAATTTTGCTACACCCGGCGGCATATCTAGCTCATCGTGTGCAACTAATATCTCTTCTGGCGCGATACGAAAAAAGTTCGCTAACGCGCCTACCGACTTACCACTTAAATTCATAAAGGTAGTCGGAATTAACAGGCGTACATCTTTGCCGTGCAAAGTCACTCTTGCCGTCATGCCAAAATATTTACTATCTAAGACTAATGTGGCACCACAGACTCTAGCGAGTTCTTCAACGTACCACGCGCCTGCATTATGACGAGTCCGTTCGTACTGCGCGCCGGGGTTTGCAAGCCCAACTATCAGTTTAATATTGCTCATAGTACCCAGTCTGTATTTGCCCAATTTTGGTTTTGTTATTGCCAATGTCATCACTGAAATAGCACAACAACAAAATTAAAAACGCGACATTTTAGCACTCAAATAGCCAGCCAACAAATTATCCGCCAACATAGGTTAATTGGCGTCACGTCTTAACCCTGATTGTTGCTAAAAAATGTTCTATTTTCAGTCACTACGACCACAATAGAGGCACACTTAGCAAATTATTAAAAAGGACGTTATAAACCTTACACAAAAAAGCCGAATACACGATTCGGCTTGTTTGATGATGCAAATACTCATAGCGCTAACGAATTAAAAGCCCATCGCGTATTTAAGCACCTGCTTTTTAATTGGCGAATCGATGTTTGCTAACTTAAGTGCACCATTGCGCAATAACTTCAGTGGCAAAATATCGTTACTAAAACTGGCATAGAACAGATCCATCGTCGACATCATTAACTGATTGTCTCTATATCGGCTCTTTTGATACTCAGCTAAGACCCGCGGCTGCCACCAGCCTTGCTCATCTTCTATATGCTTAGCAACCGTATCCACTAACGCATCAACATCTTTAAAACCAAGATTGACGCCCTGCCCTGCTAGTGGATTAATGGTATGTGCAGCGTCACCGAGGATCACTAGATTATCAGCATAATACGTTTGTGCATGCCGGCGAGTCAGCTTAAAGCTTGCCTTGTCGACAACGCTAAAGTCACGGTCAAGTCGTGCGGGAAAGTATTGGTCAATTTGCGCAGCTAATGCTCTATTGCTGAGCTGTGTTAATTGGGCGATTTTATTCGCATCGTCGTACCAAACTAGCGATGCGTTATTGCCAGGTAGAGGCAATAATGAGCGCGGGCCATTCGGGGTAAATTGCTGCCAAGTAACATCTTGCTCGCTGCAAGCCGTTTCAATGTTAATCAACATGGCGGACTGTGCATAATCCCAGCCACGGATCCCAATATTCGCCCACTGACGTACCATAGAGTTAGCGCCATCTGCGCCAACTAACAAACGCGCTTCGAGTAACTCACCGCTATCGAGCTCAACGCTTACCTGATCAGCCGCCTTTTGACGTGTAAGCTTGGCTATTTTTGCGGGGCAAAACAAACTGATATTATCTAACTGCTCCATGCGCTGCCAAAGTGCCAATTGGATCAGGCGGTTTTCAACGATGTGGCCTAAGTGCGATGAGCCGATTTGCTCGCAATGAAAACGGGTAATGCAGTCATCAATCTCCCAGGTTTCCAGGCCTTTATAAGCAACCTTTCGCACATCAGCTAGACCTGCCTGCGCACCTAAGCGCTCCAATAAAGCCTCTGATGCGGCACTAATAGCCGACACTCGCAGATCAATCGCTTGTTCACTATCATAAGCTTTAGGGGCAAACGCTTCGACTATCGCAATCTTTAATCCAAGTTGACCAAGACCAATTGCTATCGCGGCGCCAACCATGCCACCACCTACAACAATCGCATCATATAGATTGCTTTTAGTATTCGTCTGTTCCACAGCTTTTGTCTCCTGACAACTGAACGCATTTTTCGTTTCCAAGTTTACACCGAAAAGCACTGACTTTAGCGCTTTATCTAACAAAAGTTACACTATTTTGACGCAAATCAGATTACCCAGCCCCACGCTCGTAAACAAAGCAGTTTGTAAACCAAGCGCGGTTAAATATGTCATTTGGTGTGATATAGAGGTCTAACGTATGTAAATGTGTCTGAACTCAGGTTTGCTCACACCTGCTTACAAACCACAAAGCTTAGATCCAAACCATGCCATACACTCAAGCTATCAAATGGCTACGCCATCGCGGAATCAGTGAGGACATGATGAAAGCATTTACTTACCCTGTACTATTAGTTGCATTACTACTGCCAACGATAAGCTTTGCTAACAATAGTGCTGCACAGATAGAGCATATTACTGTCACCTACCGAACCCCACTTGAATACGCAACATATCAATATACCACTAGTATGTTGCAACATTTCAATCAACTGATCTTAAGCGAAATCCAGCAGCAAGCCAAAGCGAGCAGCATGCAAATGGCAAGAGAACAAGGCATTATTATCGACAAAATTGCCACTGCCATCGAACCATCAAAAACTTTAGTCAATTCAAGGATATTTGAATCAGCTGAATAAATTCACTTAATTAACGGCTAAATGCTAGCCACAGGCAGACTTAGGCGTTAAAATGTCGCGCTATTTTTTCGGTGCTTCTAGAGTGATACAGACTGATGAGTAAAAAACTCCATATTAAAACTTGGGGCTGTCAAATGAATGAGTATGACTCTTCTAAGATGGCTGATCTTCTTGACGAATACGAAGGTTACACATTAACAGACAATGCTGAAGAAGCTGACGTTCTGCTGCTGAACACTTGCTCTATTCGTGAAAAAGCACAGGAAAAGGTGTTTCATCAGCTAGGACGCTGGAAAACACTAAAAGACAAAAAACCAGGGCTAATTATTGGCGTTGGTGGTTGTGTTGCCTCACAAGAAGGTAAGGCAATCAAAGAGCGTGCTCAATGCGTTGACCTTATTTTTGGTCCGCAAACCTTACACCGTCTGCCTGAAATGATTGATCAAATCAAAGCGGGTAAGAAAGCGGTCATCGATGTTAGCTTCCCTGAAATTGAGAAGTTTGACAGTCTGCCAGAGCCTCGCGCTGATGGCCCTAGTGCCTTCGTGTCAATTATGGAAGGTTGCAGCAAGTACTGCTCATTCTGTGTTGTGCCTTATACACGTGGTGAAGAAGTTAGCCGACCTCTTGACGATATCATTCTTGAAATCGCCCAGTTGGCAGAGCAAGGGGTGCGTGAAGTAAACCTACTCGGCCAAAACGTGAATGCTTATCGTGGCGCAACCCACGATGATGAAATCTGTACCTTTGCAGAGCTTTTACGTTACGTGGCGGCAATTGATGGTATTGACCGTCTACGCTTTACTACTAGCCATCCGATTGAGTTTACACAAGACATTATCGATGTGTACCAAGACACCCCTGAATTGGTGAGCTTCCTTCACCTGCCTGTACAGTCAGGTTCAGACTTAATTCTAACGCAAATGAAACGTGGACACATGGCAATCGAATATAAGTCGATTATCCGCCGTTTACGTAAAGCTCGTCCTGACATTCTAATCAGCTCTGACTTTATCATTGGTTTCCCTGGTGAATCGAAACAAGACTTCGCTGACACCATGAAGCTGATTGAAGAGATACAGTTCGACCATAGCTTTAGCTTTATCTACAGTGCGCGCCCAGGCACGCCAGCAGCTGATCTGCCTGATGATGTTAGCTTGGAAGAGAAAAAAGAGCGCCTGGCGATTTTGCAAGACCGCATCACGCAACAAGCTATGCGTTATAGCCGCCATATGGTTGGCACAGTGCAGCGTATCTTGGTTGAAGGCCCATCGGTTAAAAACCCAATGGAGCTACGTGGCCGTACTGAAAATAGCCGAGTGGTTAACTTTGAAGGCAGCCATAAGCATATCGGTGGTTTTGTTGATGTTGAGATTGTCGACGTTTACACCAACTCACTACGCGGTGTGTTTGTTCGTGGTGAAGATGAAATGGATTTACGTCGTAATCTACGCCCATCTGACATCACTGCGAAATATAAGCAAGATGACGACTTAGGTGTGAGCCAGTATAAGCCAGCTTAACCCCTGCAGAATATTGAATCACAACACGCTAAAGGCGGCATCCTGAAATGCCGCTTTTTGCTTCTTAACTGCGCAAGGTAAATACCATTCGCAATTCTGAAGTATGGCTCGTAAACTAGCAGTATTAGCGTATTATCCGACGTCAATGAAGGGAGTGATTTTTTGTCAAATAAGTTAACCACGCTCAATCTATATTTAGAGCCAGCGGAAACCCGCCGACTCGCATCGCTTTGTGGCCCATTTGATGACAATATCAAGCAATTAGAGCGCCGTATTGGTGTTGAGATTAGCTATCGTGATAATCATTTTCAGATTGTCGGTACACCGCGTAACTGTTTAACGACTAATAATCTGTTAAAAGATCTCTATATAGAAACTCAGTCAGTCAAAGGCAACACGCCAGATTTAGAGCCTGATGCGGTGCATATTGCTATCCAAGAAGCTATTGCACTGGATATGGAAGCGCCACGCGACGAAAGTGAGTTATATATCAAGACCAAGCGTGGTGTGATAAAGCCGCGCACCCCAAACCAAAGTGACTATGTACGCAACATCGTCAGCCACGATATTACTTTTGGTATTGGTCCTGCGGGTACAGGTAAAACCTACCTTGCGGTCGCGGCAGCTGTTGATGCCTTAGAGCGTCAAGAAGTACGCCGAATTTTACTCACTCGTCCAGCTGTGGAAGCGGGTGAGAAGTTAGGTTTTTTACCGGGGGACTTGAGTCAAAAGGTCGATCCTTATCTGCGCCCACTTTATGATGCACTATTTGAGATGATGGGCTTTGAAAAGGTCGAACGCTTAATTGAGCGCAATGTCATTGAAGTCGCGCCGCTTGCCTATATGCGCGGCCGCACACTCAATGATGCCTTTATCATTCTCGATGAGAGCCAAAATACCACAGTTGAACAGATGAAAATGTTCCTCACTCGTATAGGCTTTAACTCTCGTGCGGTGATCACTGGCGATATCACCCAAATAGACTTACCTAAGCACCAAAAGTCTGGCTTGCGCCATTCTATTGAAGTGCTAGGTGAAGTGGACGAAATTAGCTTTAACTTCTTCCAAGCCAAAGATGTTGTACGCCACCCAGTGGTGGCACGTATTGTTGAAGCTTATGAAGCCTTCGAGTTAAAAGCACAATCGAGTAAAGGCAATAAAGATAGCCAATACCAATTACAGGAAACTGCAAACCATGAGTGACAATCAAGCGGTTATCGATCTTGATGTTCAAGTCGCTGTTGATGGTTTTACACTACCGTCTAACGCCGAGTTGGAACTTTGGGCAAAAACAGCAATCAGAGATACAATGAGTGAGGCTGAATTGACGATTCGTATCGTCGATATTGAAGAAAGCCAAATGCTGAACAATACTTATCGTGGCAAAGACAAACCAACTAATGTGTTGTCTTTTCCCTTTGAAGCACCACCGGGCATTGAACTACCACTCTTAGGTGATTTAGTGATTTGTGCGGCGGTGGTAGAGCAAGAAGCAATTGATCAAAACAAACCCCTAATCGCACATTGGGCACACATGGTTGTACATGGTTGCCTCCATCTGCTAGGGTATGATCATATTGAAGATGTTGAGGCTGAAGAGATGGAGTCATTAGAGACCCAACTAATTGAAAGCCTTGGTTATAACAATCCTTACAAGGAGCAATAATTGGCTCAATTGAGTCGAGAAAACACTATGAGTGACGATATCCCACCGAGTACTAACGCCTCTAAGAAGGGCTGGTTAGAGAAAGTAAGTCAGTTGTTCCAGGGCGAACCTAAAAATCGCGAAGAATTAGTAGACGTAATTCACGACGCAGTAATGCGAGAAGTGATTAGCGTAGACACCCGCGAAATGATTAAAGGTGTTTTAGAAGTATCCGATCTACGAGTACGGGATATTATGATCCCACGCGCACAGATTGTGGCTATCCAAATTAACGATTCTGTAGAAGACGTTTTATCTACAGTGATCAGTTCAGCACACTCCCGTTTTCCAGTAGTCAATGAAGATAAAGATCATATCGAAGGTATTTTACTTGCGAAGGATCTTATTCAGTATGGCTTTAAAAACAATGAGCAGCCATTTGAGTTACGCCAAGTAATTCGGCCTGCAGTCGTTGTTCCTGAAAGTAAGCGTGTTGATGTATTACTTAAAGAATTCCGCTCGCAGCGATACCATATGGCGATTGTCGTCGATGAGTATGGCGGAGTATCAGGCTTAGTGACCATTGAAGATATCCTCGAAGAGATCGTTGGCGAGATCGAAGATGAATTTGACCATGACTCTTCTGAAGAGACAGAGATCAAGCAAATTGCTAATCAGGTATTCATGGTAAAAGCGCTGACCCCTATTGATGATTTCAATGAGGCGTTTGGTACTGACTTTAGCGATGAAGAGTTTGATACCGTCGGCGGTATGGTGTCCCATGCATTTGGTCATTTACCAGAACGTGACGAAAAAGTCATGATCCAAAATATCGAATTTAAAGTTGTTAGCGCCGACACTCGTCGATTGATCCAACTAAGAGTTAAATTCCCAGATAACAATCATAGCAATGATGAGACTGTTGCCTAGCAACTAACTTTGTTATCACGACCCAATGATGAGGCTGTATGCTGAATAAACTTCGGGCATTAGCCCATCATCCGCGTTCGAAAATGGTGCTAGCCTACGCGGCTGGCGCCACTACGGCGCTCTCTTTTGCCCCCTACTCTATCTGGCCACTCTATTTGCTTGCAATGGCCTTTGTTCTCCACCAAAGCGCTAACTTAAACGCAAAGCAAGCTTTTCGCTATTGGCTAAGTTTTGGCTTTGGCTGTTTCTCAATAGGTATTAGCTGGGTCCATGTCAGCATGGACACCTACGGCGGCATGCCACTTATCGCCTCTATCGCCTTAATGGCACTGCTTGCCCTTTACTTAGCACTTTATCCCGCACTGACGGGCTATTTAATGCAAAAGCTTGCGCCGAAGACGTCCCTGTTACGTAACTTACTGGTGTTCCCTACACTCTGGACCATTACCGAATGGGCACGGGGTTGGGTATTAACTGGCTTTCCATGGTTATGGGCGGGTTATAGTCAAACTGAAGGGCCACTTAAGCCTATCGCCTCGATGTTTGGCACCTTAGGGTTAAGCTTTATTGTTGCTATGCTTGCTGGCGCCTTAGCATTATTAACGGTTAAGCGCTGGCGTAGTGCCGCTGTTTTAGTTCCAATACTTGCAGGGCTCAGCTTTATCGCTCCGATGACCTCAGAGGTTGAACCAAACGGCGAAACAATTAAAGTCGCGCTAGTTCAAGGCAATATAGCTCAGAGCATGAAATGGGAGCCTGACGCCCTGTGGCCAACCATGCTCAAATATATGGATTTATCACGCCCAGAATTAGCTGCAGACCTGATAATCTGGCCAGAGGCGGCTATCCCCGCTCCGGAATATATGGTGAAGGACTTCCTCTATAATGCCAACAAGGTCGCTAATTTAAATAATACCGCGATAGTCACAGGTATTATTAGTAACCATGGCGACGCTTTCTATAACTCATTAATCGTATTGGGCAACGCTAGTCATAAACAGCAATCAGAGCCGGATTACCTAGGTGATGGCAATAATGAATTTAAAAAGCATCACTTACTGCCAATTGGTGAATTTGTACCGCTTGAGTCACTGCTTCGCCCACTAGCACCGTTTTTTAACCTGCCGATGTCATCCTTTGCCAGGGGGGATTTTATCCAGCCAAACCTCAATGCGGTTGGCCATCAAATATCACCCGCTATCTGCTATGAAATCGCCTTTCCTGAGCAGCTACGCGCCAACATGAATGATAATACCGATCTATTAATGACCGTCTCAAATGATGCCTGGTTTGGCACTTCAAATGGGCCGCTGCAACATATGGAAATCGCGCAGATGCGCTCGGTAGAGCTTGGACGGCCACTCGTGCGCGCCACCAACAATGGCGTTACTGCGGTCGTCGATGAACAAGGCAATATCACCGAGCAGTTGCCACAATTTGAAGCTGGTGTGTTAGTTGCCGATATAGCATTAATGAAGGGGCACACACTGTTCACCACTATTGGTCAGTGGCCGGTGTTGATATTGAGCTTTTTAAGCATCCTAGTAGTCTTTATTCGAAAGTTTGCTTTAAATCAGAAGTAGCTCTTTTTATGCGGTAGCAATGCTACCGCATAAAAACACCGACTCTATTAAAATTAGCCGTCACAGCATATTTTTTATACCTATGTTTGTGTTGCGACCTCATTTTTGCGATTCACATATAAAAAAGGCTGAAACAGGCTTAATAAGAGAGCCCTAAGGTTCTCCGCTTCATGCCACGGCCTTAAACTATCATGACAGTTAACAACTATTAGGTATTATGATTAATCAAAGTTCTACAACAGAAGCTATCTCAAATCGGATTGAAAAAAGGAAAAATGAGCTTGATATTTCCAATGCTCAAATCGCAAAGGAATGTAACGTTACGGCCAGAACAGTGATTAACTGGACCAGTGGCTCCTCAACCCCTCCAATGACTAAGCTCGTGCCACTTAGTTTTCTCCTCAGAAAACCAATAGGCTGGATTGTTACCGGAACCGAAGATTTACCTCAGTGGCTAAGTATCAGTGTTGGTGAACTGATCGAGTTTCATAAACAGCTCACAAAATACACGCCATCTGAACGTAAGATGCTATTTAACTCAATAAGCACTTTAATAGATAATTTTGATTACATCCTAGAAAGTAGAAAAAATTAATAATACCGCTTCAAAATGAATATTAATTTTCTGAAATGACAAACATTTAAATACTAGATATAAGCCAAAATCGTACTACGCAGCAAGGTGATTCCTGCGCACTTATTGAAAATGTCTCACAACACGTTCATTACCGCGATATTATTAATATATGTGCTTATAAGTAAAGAAGTGACCTTCTGAAGAAGGTCGCTTTGCTATCTGTTGCATATAAGACTCCCTAGAAGGGAGCTTTCCTATCGTGCTTTACCAAGACGCCGTAAATATATCCCTATAGGCCTTTCTTAAAGGCGTGGGCTAAATCACTGATCGCCATGGATTGGCGGGAATGCCAATTAATGTAGGGAACATTTATGGCACTGATTTAGAAGCTTGCACTGCACTTCTAGCAAAGCTTAACTTTATCACTGAGCCTAACGTGGATATGTTTAAATGAACTTATAAGCCCTGTATCGCAGGAATGCTAAGCTCACCTCCATGGACACATTACTTTCAAAACAAGTCGGCGTGCTAATAACCCATTAAACATAGCCTACTCCATAACTTTCATTTGTTTTATTTCAGGCAAAGCCTAATTGATGATAACGGCCCCTACTGAAGTCGATTGTTTAGGGCTGAAAAAAAAATAGCGCCTTATAGGCGCTATTTTTAACAAATGCTTTATTTAATCATATCGGCAACATCTTGCGCAGTTAGGCTAATAAAGCTGATGCCTGAATCTCCCTCATACAAAATCCCCACACCATCATTAGCAAGTTTGATTGCGGCTGAGTAGCCAGCATGACCAGAGGCTAATGTATAAGGGGGGCTATACGTTTTCCCTTCATCAAGGCTACTCCATAATGCTAGGTTGTTTCGACCAGATCCTTTTGGACCAGAAAAAATAAGCTGATTTTGCATATCTCCATCTTTAACGGCACGGTAACGAACTAGCGAGGTATCGACTTTAGTGATATTAATCCCGGTTACTGAATTATCTCTACTCCAGCTAATACCGCCATCACTGCTTCGCAGCCAGATACGAGCACCACTTACCTCATTACCATCATTACGCGCAGAGATCATCAGCTGACCATCTTCTAGCTCAACAATCTCACTTTCTGTTGGCCCTGAAATAGGTGCTAATTCTCCTAACTGCCATGTAGCACCATTATCATCACTGTAAACTGAACCCGTGTAATAACGTATATTAGCATTCGGCTCAGTAGGCTCTATTGGTGCACGAACAATATTAGGGAATATCAAGCGACCATTAAGTGCGGGATCTGCTTGCCACTTTAGCTGAATACCGATTCCGGGACCGGAATTGATGCTATGCCAAGTTGTTTTTTTTGTGTATTGATGAACTATCGCCTCTTCCCATGTTTGACCATTATCGCGGCTGCGACGTGACACTAAGTAATTAGGTGAACTCGGTTTTGCACAGTTACCATTTTGCGCGCAACGATCTTCCCACTGGGTATACATGATGATGATATCACCAGTTTCTTCATCTAAGATTGCGCGAGGGTCTGAGTAATCAAAACCAATCGTCTCATGAAGAACAACGGTTTCCCCCCAGCTAGTTCCATTATCAGTAGAGCGCTTCATCTCCATCTTGATAATGCCGGCAGCCCCAGGATCTGCACTACTTGGTCTACCTTCAATAAAGGCCAGTAACGAGTTATCCTGCGCTTTAATCAATGATGGTATGCGATAATATTTACTGCCATTGACCCCTTCTTGATTGTGCCGAAAAACATCAACTGTGCTAAATTTCCCCGAGACCTCGTTCGCTACAGAAAACAGTGTCTTGCGGAGCTCCATTACACCTGCACCACTTGTTGTCACTTTCCCTAGAAAGACTCCGGTATGGCTACTCGAGCTACCCGTCCAGTTATCAATTAACTTATTATCGAAATAAAAGTCAGTTGTTCGAGTTTTCGCTTGATAACGCATCTCAAACTTATGGTATGCCTCACTCCCAGTCTCTTCGATTAAAGTATGAGTTTGACCTCCCTCAAGGGCAACAATCAGATCTCCGGCACTATTAATACTAAACATAGGCAAGAAACGGGTCCCAGTTGAACCAATGTAGAATGAATGTCTTGAACCTGACACAATCCTTGCGTCCATGACAAATGACCAGTCACTATTAAATACCCTAGCTGCTAGCTCGGAATCAAAACCATTTGATGTTTGCGCTAGGCCACCTTCACCATTAAATTCAGTCGCTGGCTTACCATTGAACGTAGTCTCAGTAATAAAGCCTTCACGGCTTAACTTATGAGTGAAGCCCTGTTCTGCAATGGGGCCTTTTTTCGCATCAAACTCAAATTCAGTTTTCTTATCAGCATTGTGTAAGTCAGAATTAAGACGTTCCCCCCAAATCTCATAGCCCATCGTCGTTAGGTGTAAGCCGTCATACATAATGGATGAGCTAATCGCACCATTTATCATGTCTCCATTTTCAACAAACTCACTGCCATAATCGACAAACTTAACATTGTCATTCGCTTGAGCTAAACGATTCAAGGCCTCATTTATCATGACCACTGTCCACTTAGATGCCTTTTGGGTTGACGGTAATAAGCCATGTAGATGAATACGCGCCTGTGGCTGCAGCTGACGTAAACGTTCAACTACCGCGGTAATACCATCTAGCGTATCGACAACACCGTTACTCTTATAGTTATTGATCCCTATCATCAGGCTGATATCTTCAGGATTATAACCAGCAAAGTTCTCCTCTAAACGCCAAAGCATCCACTGGGTTCTGTCGCCTGAAATACCAAAGTTAGCACTGGTTCTATTTTCAGTATTTTCGCTACCGAAATACTGCTCCCATACAGGGAAGCCGCGCACAATCGAACCACCATTTCGGTCATCGGGAGAGCCCCAAGTCCATAGTTCTGTAATCGAGTCACCAATCGCAATATAGTTTTCACCTATGCTATCGGCATCATTAATCACTTTGTTTCTGGCTGGATAGCCACTCGACGTACGTGTTGCAGGCATTGTGGTGGCTAATACTGGAACACGTTTTGTTAGACTACCGACGTAACCGGCACTATCTGTCACCTTTAACGTAACGTAATAGTTACCCGCTTTACTAAAGGTATGCTCAAACTGCTCACCTTGGCCAAATGTGCCATCAGTTAAGCTCCACTCATAAGTGAGTGCATCACGACCTTCAGCTAGCTTAGTTGCTCTGGCATCGAAGCTAACGCTGCGACTATTTGCATTACTGTTGAGACTACTGCGTAACATAGTGGTGGCAATATTAACTACTGGTGCACTATCAAATACATAATCGGCGACAGGAGCATCTGACAGTCTGGCAATATCATCTGCCGACAGCACTTTGTCAAAGAAGCTCACTCGTTCGATATTTCCTTCGAAACACATGTTACCTTGGCTGTCAGGTTGACCTATATGCAACCGCTCACTGTTGACCGCATCGCTAAAGAAACTCTTAGCCAGAGTATGTGCTTGCTCA
The DNA here is from genome assembly GCF_052977045.1 of Shewanella sp. 125m-7. NCBI lineage: Bacteria > Pseudomonadati > Pseudomonadota > Gammaproteobacteria > Alteromonadales > Shewanellaceae > Shewanella > Shewanella sp. 125m-7. The sequence goes on along the minus strand of NZ_JBRILQ010000038.1, from coordinate 28,726 downwards.
ACGCCATCAATATAGAGTCGAGTTCCCTGTTGTTGATCGGCAACCCAAACAAGAGCATGCCACTGTCCATCCTGCCATTGACCCGTTGCAATTAAGTTCATCTGCTTGCTGCCCGATTGCATCGCGTTCACCTGTAATGCATTATTCGCGGCATTCAAAGTCACAGATAAATTGCCTTTATTGACATCATTATTGCTAAATGTCAGTAAATTCATGTCCTTTCCATTCGCGTCTGCGCGGAATCGAATATAGACTGAGCCCGTAGACATAGCCCTAATTACAGCTGCATTGTCAGAGATATCGACACCGCTATTGGCTAAGCAACTAAAGTCACTATCACGTGTGTCATATTGCTGTGAAGGAGTATCGATGATAGGTAAGTTAGGCAACTCACCTTCTTCAACGGGAGGCTTAATTGCAGGTATCGCAGGGAACTGCCCATCCTCTGGCCACACAGACTCTCCATCGATAGGCAACGGGACCACTAAGTCCAGCCCATACATCCAGTCTGATCCTTTCACTGCATAGTAAATTTGTGGAATAGTCTCGAAGTTCAAGCTTGCTATCTGCTGTGAGGCTTTTTCAGAAATTCTAATACCATACATGGTTAAGAACTCTCGGAAATCACGCCCAGAAGCGATTGCCATATAGATGGCATTGCGATCATTGTTAGACGCAGCTTTTGCATCGGCTCGACTATATTCACTAAAACCAAGACGATCTCGCATGCTTAGCCATGTAGCTTCTTCCCTAACAGCCCGATTGAAATTAGAGTTCACAATATGCAATCGAGCATAGAAGTTCCAACCATCTTCAACAATGCCATTAGCCTGAGCAGACAGTACCATCTGTGCTTGAACTAATTCATGCTTAGCAATAATCCCTCGTTCTTCAAAATAAGCAATAGGGTCACCGCTTCGATAGGCCTCTTGAACTTGATTAAACTCTGATACCCAAGGCTGACTATGTAATGACGCAACGCGTCCTTTATCCACAATATAACGAGAGCGCGAGTAAAATGAATAAGCGTTGGTTCGGCTATGCGAGCCCCAACCACTAAATCCAAGCATACGTCCTTCGATACCATGGCCGATTTCATGTAAATCACCATGACCTACAATGCTAAAGTCCCACCCTGCATCATAGGGGTTACCCGAGCAGCCAGCTCCACAGGTAGCTTGGTCTGCATTCATATGCTTTACATAGTTATAAGTATCAACCACCCAACCATTCGTATCGGCAAAGTCATGAATCTCACTGACTCGCTCAATGCCATCGCCTTGATAACCAGCTAACAGTAATAAGTAGTTATGTGCATAGGTGTTTGTGTCTTCAGCAATAGTATCGATATCACCATAGTTTAATGTGCCTAAGAACTTACTGAAACGCGAGTGGACTTCAAAGTATGGTGTCGCCATCTCAACCCAATCATACTCAGCAGCAGCAATTTGCTGGTTAAACCGTTCGGTGTCTTCAGGTCCACTCCAATACGGATGTTCACCAATACTTTCAAACTCAAAAGTAATCTCATCACCTGCTGTATTAAACATACTTTGAATTGGACCGCCTATTGCCGAAGTGAAAGTAATCGTCTCACCTGGCACAATTGGTATTTTTTGACTCGTCGCCCATTTGGGCCGAGTATAGCTATTCGCCCCCCACTCTTTTGTCGCACCAGTACGCAGAGTATTAACAAATATTGACGTTATCGTCGGGCTATTATCGGTACGGGTAACTCGAACCGTTTGCCCAGGAATAGCGTAAACTCCCACAGATCCAAAGTTCTTCTTACTCAGCATCGACACTGTTTTATTTATCGGTGTGATATGACTAAAGTCGGTACGGCTAAAGTTACCAAGATCATTGGGAACAGGGTTATAGTCACGCGTAATATAGTGAGTAAAGTCGGCATAATAAGCTTTAAGGTAGTCAGCCGTTGGCGTAATACTTATTCCCATAGGGAAGCTTGCTTCAGTGCGGTAATGATCACCAATCAAAGTTAAAACTTTCTCGACACGCATGCCTGGTAACTTAAACAGATCGATATTCAAACGTTCTAACTGCCGTAAAATAGCACTAATACTATTGGCCGGGTTGAAAAACTCGGTTTGATATTCAGCTATATTTCCGCATCCCTTATCGCAATCAGCGATATCAAAGCTGTATACCCCCGAGCTAAAACCTGTCAATAACTGGTGATATTTTTCAAGCTGCGAAGGCAATGCCCCTATTGTCGCGCTACCATCGAAACCACGAACATTCTCAGTCCCCGTACCGCCACGGTTATCTGCGAGATAACGTACATCAAACAGATTAAATAACTCTTTTCCTAGTTCAGTTTGACCACCGTCGTAATGTAAGTAAAGTACAGGGATACCGCTTGCTGCCGCTTGCTTAACGACACGTGTAACTTCCTCTTCATAACCTGGATAACGCGGCTTTTGAGAGATAATGAGTAGATCAGGCTTTTCAGCAAGGCAGGCTGCAAGCGCGGTATCATCACACACATTTTCAGCGTTATAGCTTAATTGCTCACCATAGTTATCATCTAACCATTTACGAGTCGCAGGATCATCGCGGAACCAACCTTCATTTGCCATTTCAGCAATAACAACATTGCCTAAGGTGCTTTCATCTTTACCCGTAAGCCACTTAATAGTGTTACGCATAAATTGATGCATCTCTTCACTGACTAAACCGTAGCCTGAATACCAGACTCTAAACGGGTGAGCGCCCATGACTAATGAGCGTCCAGTTTCATTATCGGCCATTACCGCAAATGCACTACCTTTGGTCGATAGCAAGGTGTCACCGTTAACACCAAACGTGCTACTAATTCTAGCCGCGTCATGGTGCGCATCCCAATCAATAGACGTTAGGCTAGTGCCATCTTCTTTTGCTGTACCATCTTCATTAAGATTAAATAGCTGGCGTTTAATATCATCATACTTGAAACGTTCTGACTCAAACTCTTCCAATAATGTATCGATAAAGATATTCGGATCATCAACCAGCATTGCATTACCAGTTCTGATCGCTTCTTCAACAAGATTATTTTGGGTAGGATCCGTTGTAGCTGAAACTGTTTCAGGCTCTGATTGCTTACCTTTGGCATCAAGGGCTATCACCTCGTAGCGATAATTGGTTTCAGCGGTGACATCGCTATCAATGTAGTGCGTTACACCGCTATCAAGTGTCGCCACTTGCTGACCATCACGTTTAACGATATATCCAGCAGCATTATGATTATCGGTCCAATTAAGCGTCACATTTTCATGGCTCAACTCACTAATATTAAGCCCTGTCACGGCATTAACTGGCAGTGAGTCTGTCGTCGCAGAAACCGTAGCAGGCTCTGATTGCTGACCTTTGGCATCAAGGGCTATCACCTCGTAGCGGTAATTGGTTTCAGCGGTGACATCGCTATCACTGTAGTGCGTTACACCGCTATCAAGTGTCGCCACTTGCTGACCATCACGTTTAACTATATATCCAGCAGCATTATGATTATCGCTCCAATTAAGCGTCACATTTTCATGGCTCAACTCACTAACATTAAGCCCTGTGACGGCATTAACTGGCAGTGAGTCTGTCGTCGCAGAAACCGTAGCAGGCTCTGATTGCTGACCTTTACCATCAAGGGCTATCACCTCGTAGCGGTAATTGGTTTCTGCGGTGACATCGCTATCAATGTAGTGCGTTACACCGCTATCAAGTGTCGCCACTTGCTGACCATCACGTTTAACGATATACCCAGCAGCATTATGATTATCGGTCCAATTAAGCGTCACATTTTCATGGCTCAACTCACTAACATTAAGCCCTGTCACGGCATTAACTGGCAGTGAGTCTGTCATCGCAGAAATCGTTGCAGGCTCTGATTGCTTACCTTTGGCATCAAGGGCGATCACCTCGTAGCGGTAATTGGTTTCTGCGGTAACATCGCTATCACTGTAGTGCGTTACGCCGCTACCAAGTGTCGCCACTTGCTGACCATCACGTTTAACGATATGTCCAGCAGCATTATGATTATCGGTCCAATTAAGCGTCACATTTTCATGGCTCAACTCACTAATATTAAGTCCTGTCACTGCATTAACTGGCAGTGAGTCAGTTGCTGCTGATAATGTTACAGGCGGCCCTTCTCTACCGTCCGGACCAAATGCAATAATTTCGTATTGATAACTAGTATCGGCTTCAGCTCCTGAGTCTATGTACCAAGAAGTGCTCACGCCTACGATGGCAATTTGCTTACCATCACGCTTGATAAAATATCCCGTAGCATTCTTTGAAGGAGTCCAGCCGAACTTGATACTGCTAGCTGTCGTTTCAATAATGTATGGGTCTTTAGCTGAAATAATCCCCGAAGAGCTTGTTGTAATTGAGCTAGCAGCTATGGTGTATTTCCCTTTAGGTGTCCAAGCTATCACCTCATAATGATAAGTGGTGCCTTCCTCTACTCTTGGGTCATAAAACCAATCCGTTGTGGTACCGGCTGTCGCTTTTTTTACCCCATCTCGCATGACAATGTAAGCAAAAGCCTCATCATCGAGTTCCCAACTAAACCTTATGCTCTCTTCAGTGATTTTTACCACTTCTAAAGCGGCATAAACGCTCAAATTTATAGATGTTGTACTTTCATCTTTAGCATAAACAGACTGACTACAAGATAAAAGAAGCAGTGCTCCCGCGGCGCTAATTTTCTTCATTAGTTACCTTCACATTCAATTTTATTTTTTCGTTTTATTATAACAGTTTTGTTTTTCGCTATATAAAACCCGTCACTTAATAAACGTTAACTAGCCATGTAAAAACAATTTCTTTCTATACACTTAGTAATTTCGGCGTGTCATAAATATGACGGCAAACGAAACAACATAAATCTATAACATTGCAAGCCTCAAACGCAGGCATAACAAAGAAAACAAAAAGAGTTCATAAACACGCAACACCGACTTGTTACATCAAAACAAAATAACATTCATCACAACTGAAAATAACTACGCAAAAACCAGAGTATAAATCGAATTTATTTTCCACCAGCTAACATCAATAACAAACCGATTAGTACTAACCAATAAAATAATAAGTTTTAAACACTAAAGTAACTAGCATTGATAAGGGTCATTTTTTTGACACAATATATTACTACTTAGATAGAAAGATAATGAAAAACATAGACATTTCACACCAAAATAGAATCAAATATAAAGATTTAAAACTGGATTAATATTCACCCAAGGTTATCCACTTCATGCAACCACCTTAAATATCATGACCGTTAACAAGCATTAGGTACGATGATTAATCAAAGTTACACCATAAAAGCTATTTAAAAGTGAATCGAATAGAGAAAAATCAACTCGAATACAACAATACTCAACTAGACGAAGAGTGTGATGTCATAGCTAGAACCGTTAAAAAATTGGGCTACAAAGGGATCACCCTTCAATTAAAAAACTCTTTCCCCTTAGTTTTTTATTAAGAAAAATCGATTAGCAGGATTGTTACCGGAACCGAAGATTTATCTCATTGGCTAAGTATCTGTGTTGGTGAAATGATTGAGTTTAATAAGCAGCTAGCGAAGGTCCACCCGACCGAAAGATACTATTCACTCAATAGAAACTTTAATGAATAATTTTGACTACATACTACAACGTAGAAGCGGTAAGATAGACATTATCTTACCGCTTCTAAACTCCACTAATTAAATCCAATTGAACCACATAAAAAGCGCCGAGCTTCATTATAGATGGCCCTGTAAACCGACCTTAAATGGAACATTACGCTTATCTCTTTTCGCGTTCAAATAACAACACTAATTCATCCAGTGGCATGGGCTTGAAATAGTAATATCCCTGAGTAAAATCGATACCATTTTGCTTCATATATTCCTGCTCCTCCTTTGTCTCAACCCCTTCAGCAACAATCTTAAGCTTAAACTGGCGCAGCATCTCTACAACAGATGAAAAATAAGAGGAGCAATCACCGCAGAACTCTTCGTTAAGCGACAAAAGTTCTTTGTCTAGCTTAACACTGTCAAAAGGCAATAATGCAAGGTGCCGAATCGATGAGTTCCCTGTAGAGAAATCATCTAGAGCGATAGAAAAACCTAATTTCTTGAGGAAGTTTAAGCTAGCTGCAATGTCGTTCTTTTCATGTAAAAGCTGAGTTTCTGTAACTTCAATCTGAAGATAACCCGGGCTGACATTATAGGTATTTACAATATCGAGTAGAATATTTACAGTAGCTGGAGCTGCAATTGTATCTAAAGAAAAATTAAAACTAGCCTGGAAGTTAACGGGTAACTTATTCTTCAACTCGAGCTTTTTTACGGCTGCGATAGTTAGTTTTGCTATATAAAGATCAAGTTTTTCAATAATACCCAATGTCTCAGCGACACTAATAAACTCAATAGGACTAATAAAACCATACTCTTCAGTATGCCACCTCGCAAGCGCCTCTACTCCAGCGACTCTTCCAGTGTGATTATCAACTTTAGGTTGCAGGGCGATTGATAATAAATCATTGTCAATTGCCAACTCAATGTTTGACTCAATATACTGATTGCGCATATAGCTTGCTGCCACTTTACTATCAAAGTAACTAACTTTACCTTTACCCAAGGATTTAGACACATACATCGCCATATCAGCCTTTTCGTACCAATCACTTTTCCTAGCCGGTTTATTGTAGACTCCTACGCTAAAACTAAATTTAGGCAATCTTGAGTGTCCACGCACCCCTAACATGCAGCGTTTTAGTAATTCTTCTAGCTTTTCTGCTACGCAAAATGACTCTTTGGCTATATATATAAAAAACTCATCACCTGATAGGCGAAAAATACATCCTTTGGTAAAGCTACGAGTTAACTCCTGAGCAAAATAGATTAGAATCTCATCTCCAACCTTATGACCGTGGTTATCATTAATAGCTTTAAAGTCATCAATATCTATAATAATGCAAATAGCAGGCTGTAAAGCCATGCTCTTCTGACGTTCATAGAAACTTCTTCGATTTCTTACATGAGTTAGTGGATCATAAATCGCATTTAACTTACTTTTCTTATGGAATCGATACAAAATATAACTAACTGATAAGGTGAGAAAAATCACAATCATATATAAGTATGTCTGCCGCTTTAATCGATTATTCTCCTCAACAAGTTTGGTATCGAGCCGATTACTATTAATTGCAGTTTCTCGTATTAACTCTTCTGAAAGCTGAGCTCTATTGTTGCTAAAGAGCAGTAGCTCATCGATAGCATTTATCAACTTATAATTACTTGAGGCAAAATAGATATAATCTCTTGCTAAAATACGATTCGAGTCACCGAAGTAAAGACTATTGAATTTCGAATTATGAATTAGCGCATCTATTGCCCCCTTGCTATACGCTTCTTTTAATCCTCTTACATTATCAAATAAATGTAAGCTATAACCAAAGTCCTCATAACTATCTATAAAGTTGATAGCAATTTCATGACCCACATCGGACTCAATGACTCCAATGCGCAAAGGCTCTTCATAGGACTTAGATTTATCCTTAAAAAGTGATATATCAAGAGGTAATAGAGGTCGAGAAATAAATAAACCAGACTCCCTAACTCTCTCGCCGCTCACTAAAACCAGATCTGCAATATTCGAATCAAAGTTATCTATGATCAGATTCCAGTTCTGTTCGTCAGCCTTACGTTCGATCACGTTTAAACCATTGGGAAAATAACGACCTAACTGGTGCACTATCTCTACTAGCAAGCCAGAGTGATGCTGATTAGTATCGCTCCAAAAAGAATACGGGGCGTAATCACTATCAACCAATACATAAAACTCATCTTGAATAACTTTGCGTGAAACTTCAGTAAGTTGGCTTAACACCCTAACCTGTTTAAGATCTGCAAGCATTTCGCTGCTGTACCTAAAAAGATCATCTTTCAACTTACCAGTTTTAATCAGTCGATTAAGATCATGCTCTAGCTCCGGCCTAAGAGGAGAAATACCAAAAACCACTTCACCTAAAAAACCAAGTTCAAGGGCATAGTACTCTGAGGCAAACTGAAACAACTTACTACTAGAGGCGACTATTAAACAGTCATCATCATTGACACCTGTACCAAGTAAAATCTCTAGAGTGTCCGATTCAACAATATCGGCCGACACTTTATAAGAGCTTAAGTAGACTTCTAGAAACTCTTTTGTCGGATTACCTTTCTCAACAAATAACCGTTTTCCCGTTAGCTGGTTTGGATTTGAAATTGGCTTATGGCTATAAACATAAGCAGATTTTTCATAGTATGGAAGACTGAAGTGAATATCATCTTCTCCACTCGGAACTAGATCAGGAATTAAGTCGATTGTTCCTAAAGCAAGCGCTCGAGTTGCATCAAGCTTACTCTTAAATAGAGTGACTTCTAATTTATATGTTAGTGATTCCTCTAGCCGTGCGAGTATGAACCGGTCTAGAGCAGAGCCTTTACCTCCTTCGCTACTATAACCAACAAGCCCAACACGTACCGTCGAATCTTCAGCATAAACCTGCAAACTACAACCTATCGTCATTAACAATAAGATGCTACAGCATAAACTCATCGTTGAGTTACGCATAAACTTAAGCATGGCGTTATATAAAAACGCCCCCGTATAAACACAGATATCAAACATAATCACAACAACACAAATAAAGTCAAACTCTCATATTGATAAATACGTTAACATAATTACATTACCTCCATAGAAATAGGAATTTAATTGCCACCTTTAAAAACTATCCCAGGAAAATATTTTCCCATACTTAAGAAAGCCCAAGATTTATGTTTAAATAATACTAACGACATCCCGGTATCTCTAGTTATGAAAACCCCGTCTAATTTCCAAACATACATAAATAGATCTATCAAAAACAAATCGCTAATACTTTCTTTATTAACGAGTATTGTCATTACCACTGTTACCATCACTGTTATGATCGTATCCAATTATCGTGAGATTTCAACAGTTAATAGAATGATAAACGGTGCCGTCGCTGATATAAAAAAACAACAGAACAACCTTGCGCCACCGCTAACAATTGAACAAATTTTGATACGGAATTATCCGCCTGTTTATGACGTAACAGTGTCTAAGCCTCAAAGTAGCGTCAGCAAATCCTTCTACTTTATCGTCGAATACAGCAAATTAGGATTAGAGTTGAATCTCATAATACAGAGCAAGAACACCTATAAAATTGGTTTAAAAAGTAGCTACGTAACTCGCTGGATGAAGCAGAACCGATTATTCAATACCTACTTACCAAGCGATCCAGTAGACATAGATTCAGGTATATCACAAGAACTTAAGCTTGCTTCATTATCAAATAACAACAGTTTCAAATTTTCAAAAGACGGGGGAATATATTTGAATTCATCAGAGCTGAAGATGGCTTTGTTCTCATTTATTATTTTATGGTTTTCACTATTCTTGATCATAAACCTATATCTTAAAAGTACACTCTCACTATCAACATTACGCAAACTATCAAAGCAATATCTTTTTGAAATGATTTCAAAAAAAGCAATAAGTATAAAATTCCAACCCATAATAAACATCACCAACAAAAGGCTGACATCGCTTGAATGCCTTTGTCGCATTAATAATGCTAATGACCAAGCTCCAGATTGCATCAAGTATCTAGATGATGAAATATGCTTTGAGCTATTAAAGTTCTCTTTCACAACGATAAGGGAATATAACGATAAAGGGGTTTACCTCAGAAGTAATACGTACAGTATTAATATGCTCCCGGGCTCAATAATTAAGTATGCTAAGCACCCTATATGGCGACAACATGCATCGATTAACAATCTAAACATTATTATAGAGATCGCTGAATCGAAACTAAATGCTGATGTTAGAGGAGCGCTTAATGAGGCGATTAAAAAACTAAAAAAAATGGGCTATCGCTTTATGATTGACAGGTTTGGTAGTAGTCAGGCCAGTATCTATGACACGCTTACATTGCCAATTGATTATATTAAGATCGATAGGAGTATAGTAGAAAACGTCAACCATAAAAAAAACTACGATTTTCTAATGAGTGTCGTGAACTTTTGCCATAAAAACAATATCCGTGTCGTTGCTGAAGGTGTAAGTAAAGAATCCCATAGAGATACACTGCGAGAAATTGGTATTATTTTCCAGCAGGGATTTCTTTATGGCAAAGCACAATCTTTGTCACTGTTACTATCCAAGGACCATAAGCAAGACTTTTACACTTTGCCATACACTCAAATAAATCAGCTATATCCAGATTAATAAGAGAATCTAAAGGGAGCCGTTAAAGACTCCCATTAGTTAACAATAACCACTAAGGCGCCAACGCTTCTCGAGTAAATTCATCATTATCACACTCAGTGCAATCAGATAAAATATCAGGAAATTCTATTTCGGCCTCGTGACCACAAGCAGTGCAGACCATAGTGCCTTGGCCGACAATCTCACCACTTTTATAGTAACCATGGTGCTTAAAATCTTGCGCCACTTCATGCCATTCTACTTGGCTACGATCGGTTATTTCACCTAACCAATGCCATAAGGTGCTCTCAGCCGTAATAACCGTTGGGCTATGACTCAAGTCAGTGGCATTTTTTTCCTGTAAGAAACTAGCAATGTCACGTTTTAAAAATTGTTCAACTAAAGCGAGCTCTTCTTGCTTCGCCTGCTGTTTTATAGCCAAGTATTCTTTACAGCTTTGCATTTGCGCATACAAACTCTTTACAGTCAAAGAGTTATCATCGTTATATTGAGATTGCAATTGGTCAATAAGTGCCTTATATAGCGAAAGTAGCTCAATACTTTGTTCACTCATGGTAAATACTCCTTCAACGAACCTTTTTAATGACGCACTTCTAGTTTATTCTATGTCTATATCACTCGCGCTGAAATAGCGCTAGATCAAACAATAGCCGGAAATAGATTGATGCAAGAGCAATATACTCCTTCAGAAATTGAAGCTAAAGTGCAGCAGCACTGGCAAGACACCAAAACATTTGAAGTTACCGAAGACGCAAACAAAGAAAAGTTCTATTGCCTTTCTATGTTCCCGTATCCGTCGGGTCGACTGCACATGGGTCACGTACGTAACTACACCATAGGCGATGTTGTGTCTCGTTACCAACGTCTGCAAGGTAAAAACGTGCTTCAACCTATCGGTTGGGACTCTTTCGGTCTGCCAGCTGAAAACGCGGCTATCAAAAATAACACCGCGCCAGCACCTTGGACTTACGAAAATATCGATTACATGAAAAACCAGCTTAAAATGCTAGGTTTTGGCTATGACTGGTCACGTGAAATCGCCACATGTACACCTGAATACTATCGCTGGGAACAGTGGTTCTTCACTAAGCTTTATGAGAAAGGCCTAGTCTACAAGAAAACCGCTTCTGTTAACTGGTGTCCAAACGATGAAACCGTACTTGCCAACGAGCAGGTTATCGACGGCTGTTGCTGGCGCTGTGATACTACGGTTGAGCAAAAAGAGATCCCACAGTGGTTCATTAAAATCACTGAATACGCCGAAGAACTACTTAACGACATCGACAAGTTAGATGAATGGCCTGAGCAAGTTAAGACCATGCAGCGTAACTGGATTGGTCGTAGTGAAGGTATCGAGATGACGTTCCAGGTTGCTGATAGCAACCAGAGCTTTGACATCTATACCACTCGTCCTGATACGGTCATGGGCGTCACTTATGTCGCGATTGCTGCAGCGCACCCATTAGCTGAACAAGCGGCGGCGAATAACCCTGCATTAGTTGAGTTTATCGAAGAGTGTAAAAACGCTGATACCACTGAAGCGGCTATGGCTGCGATGGAGAAGAAAGGTGTTGCTACAGGTCTAAACGCTATCCATCCTATCACAGGTAAAGAAGTGCCAATCTGGGTGGGTAACTTTGTACTGATGAATTACGGCACTGGCGCAGTCATGTCAGTTCCAGCACATGATCAACGTGATTATGAATTTGCTAAGAAGTATGGCTTAAACATTGAAGCCGTCGTTAAGCCTGTAGATAGCGAAGTCGATATCAGCGAAGAGGCTTACACTGAAAAAGGTGTGCTATTTAACTCTGGCGAGTTTGATGGTTTAGATTTTCAAGCAGCGTTTGATGCAATCGATGCCAAGCTAACAGCTGAAGGCAAAGGTAAGCGTCAGGTTAACTTCCGTCTACGCGACTGGGGTGTTTCGCGTCAACGTTACTGGGGCGCACCAATCCCTATGGTCACTTTGGCTGATGGTACGGTTATTCCGACACCAGAAGATCAACTGCCAGTAATTTTGCCTGAAGATGTAGTAATGGATGGCATTCAAAGCCCAATCAAATCTGATAAAGAGTGGGCGAAAACAACCGTTAACGGTGAAGAAGCGTTCCGCGAAACAGATACTTTCGATACCTTTATGGAGTCTTCTTGGTACTACGCGCGCTACTGTAGCCCGCATGCTGATCAAATGCTTGATCCTGCAAAGGCGAACTACTGGTTGCCAGTGGATCAATACATCGGTGGTATCGAGCATGCTTGTATGCACCTATTGTATTTCCGCTTCTTCCATAAATTGTTACGTGACGCAGGCCTAGTCAACTCAGATGAGCCCGCTAAACGTCTTCTGACTCAAGGTATGGTATTGGCTGATGCTTACTACTATAACAATGAGAAAGGCGCTCGCGTTTGGGTTGCTCCATCTGACGTTACAGTCCAAGAGACTGACGACAAAGGACGTACTGTTAAAGCAGTAGACAGCGAAGGTCATGAACTGGTTTACACCGGTATGAGCAAGATGTCTAAGTCTAAGAACAACGGTATCGACCCACAAGAGATGGTTAATAAGTACGGCGCAGACACTGTTCGTCTATTTATGATGTTTGCCGCTCCTCCAGAGCTGACTCTGGAATGGCAAGAGTCTAGTGTTGAAGGTGCACACCGCTTCATTAAGCGTTTGTGGAAAACCGCTCACGACCATATTGCAACTGGCCCTACCGCTGAACTTGACGTTAAGTCACTTAACGCAGCTCAAAAAGAGCTACGTCGTGAACTTCACAAGACCATTGCAAAAGTGGGTGATGATATTGAGCGTCGTCAGATGTTCAACACCGCTATCGCATCTGTCATGGAGCTAATGAACCGCCTACAAAAAGCGCCTGCTGAAACAGAGCAAGACAAGGCATTAATGCAAGAAGCCTTGAATGCAGTTATCCGTTTACTTTACCCAATCATTCCACACACGTGTTTCGTACTATGGAACGATCTTGGTAACCAAGGTGCAATTGAAGATGTACTTTGGCCAGAAGTTGACGAGTCAGCATTAGTTGAAGACAGCAAGCTCATCATTGTTCAAGTTAACGGTAAACTGCGCGCAAAAATCACCGTTGCGGCAGATGCGAGCAAAGAAGAAGTTGAAGCAGCAGGCATGGCCGAAGAGGGCGTGGTTAAACACACCGAAGGTAAAACTGTTCGTAAAGTTATCTACGTACCGGGCAAGTTGCTCAACATCGTAGCAAACTAATCCTTCTAAACCCAAGGAAGACAAAACAAAGCTTATGCTAATTAAACGCATACTTTTAGCAACCTTGGCACTGAGCGTTTTGCTCAGTGCCGGTTGCGGCTTTAGACTACAAGGTAGCTACTCTATTCCTGAGCAGCTACAAACCTTAAGTCTTAGCAGTCAAGATGAATATAGCGAACTCACACGTTTAGTGAGAGAGCGCCTACGCTTAAACAGTATTGCCGTAGTTGAGCCTAGCGACGATATTCCGGCATTACGCCTGATCAGTGACTCACTCGACCGCTCTACGTTGTCTATCTACCCAACGGGTAACGTAGCTGAATATGAATTGATCTATCAGGTCAATTTTGCAGTACAGCTGCCAGATGCAGAATCTCAACGCTTTGATGTCGCGATTCACCGTGATTATCTCGATGATCCTCGCACCGCATTAGCAAAAAACCGAGAAATGGAGCTTTTGCTAAAAGAAATGCGTATTCAAGCTGCAGATCAAATTATTCAAAAATTGGCTGCGATAGAGGTTAATTGATGCGGGTCTACCCAGATCAGTTAGCGCACCAGCTTGCTCGATTACCACAGTGCTGCCTTATTTTTGGTGATGACCCATGGTTATGCGAGCAAAGCCGCGCCACGATCTTTACTGAAGCTAAACGCCAAGGTTTTGAAGAGAAAATTCAATTAACCCAAGAAACAGGGTTTAGCTGGAACGAATTGTTTGAACAGTGGCAAGCGATGAGCTTATTCTCAAGCCGTCGTATTATCGAGTTAACCCTACCCCAAGCAAAACCTGGCAGCGACGGCAGTACAATGTTGCAATCACTAATGCAAATGGATAATCCAGATGTGTTATTGATCTTAACGGGCCCTAAGCTTGCGACGGAGCAAACCAAGAGCAAATGGTTTAAGGTACTCGATGCTAAAGGTATTTATGTACCTTGCACCACACCTGAAGGCGCGCAGTTTCAGCGTTGGTTAGACGGGCGAATCAAGCATTATGGTTTATCATTAGCACGGGATCCTCGTGAGATGCTATTTGCACTTTACGAAGGCAACTTGTTAGCCGCAGATCAGGCGCTGCAACTGTTACAGCTTTTAAGCCCTACAGCCCCCATTGATTGCGATCAGTTAAGTCAGTACTTTGAAGATCAATCACGCTTCAGTGTGTTTCAATTAACTGATGCCATGCTTAACAACCAGCAAGACAAAGCGCAACATATTCTCTCGCAACTTAAAAGCGAGGGCGTTGCAATGCCGATTATCCTGTGGTCGTTATTTAAAGAGCTCGCTGTGTTGCTGCAACTTAAAACGGCACAAAACAACCGAGAGTCGCTGCAAAGCCTTTGGGGTAAATTGCGTATTTGGGATAAACGTAAGCCCATTTACCAAAATGCACTTAACCGTCTCGAATTAAATCATGTCGAAACCTTGCTTGCCAGCACATCTGCTATTGAGCTTAAGCTTAAACAGCAAGGTGTTGAGGACTGGACGGGACTAAGTCATATCAGCCTACTTTTCGATGCAAAGGCGCACACAAAACTCGCCCATATAGCATTAGACTAATATAGGTCTTGAGCATGAAAATTGGCATTTTAGGTGGCACCTTCGACCCAATACATTTTGGTCATATACGCCCAGCACTTGAAGTAAAACAGCAACTTAAGTTGGACCAGGTTTGGCTTATGCCAAACCATATTCCACCGCACAAACCCGGCACCCATGTTTCCACAGAAGATAGACTCGCCATGGCGCAGCTTATTTGCGATGAACAGCCTCAGTTTACACTCTGTGATATTGAGGCTAAACGCGAAACCCCTTCCTATTCTGCGATGACGTTAGCCAAGTTAACTGAGCAACATCCTCAGCACGAGTTTTATTTCATTATGGGCATGGACTCATTTTTAAATCTTACTAAATGGCATCAATGGCAACAGCTGTTCGACCTGTGCCACATCGTCGTCTGCAAGCGCCCAGGCTGGCAACTCGGCGCTGACGATCCTATGCAATCGATTTTAACGCCACGCCAACATGACATAGGCAAGCCAACGTTTGAAAATACAGGAAAAATCTTTATCCTAGATATCACAGAGCAAGATATCTCTTCGACGCAGGTACGTCAGCAGCTCATGCAAGGGCTGATACCAAGCTCTGCACTGCCCGCCTCAATTCAAGATTACATCCAACGTAACCAGCTATATCAAGCTCCGCCCTCACCGATTACAGATTAAACTGCACTCAAATACAGATATTTCTATTCAGAACTATTAATCTAGATCTGAAATACTGCTATACTATCGCGCTGTCTTAAAATTAATGGGGTACCAGCGTGGAAAGCGCAGAGTTAAAGCAATTTGTAATCGATAAGGTTGAAGACCTTAAAGCAAAAGATATCGTTGTATTAGACGTATCAGAGAAATCAAACATCACCGATTTTATGGTTGTATGTACGGGTAACTCAAAAACACACGTTAAAGCAATCGCTGAAAATCTAGTGGTTGAATCAAAGCGTGCCGGTCTATCTATCTTAGGCGTCGAAGGCCGTGAAGGTAGCGAGTGGGTTTTAGTTGACCTAGGCGATGTGATCATGCACGTAATGCAAGACCAAATTCGTGACCTATACCAGCTTGAAAAACTTTGGTCAGAAAAACCAGAGTAATGAAGATTCAGTTAGTCGCAGTTGGGACCCGCATGCCAGATTGGGTCGAAACAGGTTTCAAAGAATATCAGCGCCGCTTTCCTCGAGATATGGCGCTTGAATTAATTGAAATCCCTGCTGGCAAACGCGGTAAAAATGCCGATATAGCTCGCATTCTCCAAAAAGAAGGCGAGTTAATGTTGGCAGCGATCCCGAAAGGGAATCATATCGTCAGCTTAGACTTACCAGGTAAAAACCTCACAACACCGCAATTAGCAGAGCAAATGAACAAGTGGCTACTCGATGGCCGCGATGTTAGCTTGTTAATTGGTGGCCCAGAAGGTTTATCGCCTGAGTGCAAAAAAGCCGCAGCACAAAGCTGGTGCTTATCAGCCTTAACCCTACCCCATCCTTTGGTGCGTGTGATTGTTGCCGAAAGCCTATATCGTGGCTGGAGCATTAACAATAATCACCCTTACCATAGAGAATAATATCGACAACATATTGAGTTAGACTGACCTAAACAGGATTAGGATATGTGTTTGGTACCCTTTTTTATGCAGGAGAAAATGTAAGTGTCACCAAGAAAACGCATAACCATGAACGACCATGCGGCCGAGGCGTCGCTATTTAAGAGTCGTGCCCTGTTTACCTTCTTATGTGTCTTTATCTTGCTCAGCTTATTACTCGTTAACCTTTATAACCTGCAAATTACCTCTTTTAAAGATTACGAGACCCGCTCTAACGACAACCGTATTCGTGTGGTACCTGTGGCGCCGAGTCGTGGCTTAATCTATGACCGTCACGGCCAGTTACTTGCCGAAAACCAACCTTTCTTCTCATTAGAAATGGTGCCGGAAAAAGTTAAAAATGTCAGCGACACCTTAGATGAACTAAGTCAAATTATCGACTTGTCTGCTGATGACAAAGAGAACGTGCTTGATGCACTTAAGTATCACCGCCGTTTTAAACCTCTGACGATAAAGAACAAGTTAACCGAAGAGCAAGTTGCCAAGTTCAGTGTTAACCAACATCGCTTTCCAGGTATTTCTGTTGATGCGGGTCTAAAGCGTCACTACCCGCACAATGGCTTAATGACCCACGCGCTTGGTTATGTGGGTAAAATTAACAGTCGAGATCAAGACTCGCTCATACGTAATAATTTGTGGGCAAACTATGCTGCGACCAAAGATATTGGTAAGCAAGGCATTGAAAAATTTTACGAAAGTATGTTGTTAGGTAAGCCAGGTCACCTCGAAGAGGAGGTTAATAACCGTGGCCGCACCATTCGTACATTAAAGTCTGAAGCCCCGGTCCCCGGACAAGATATTTACCTAACCTTAGATTTGAACCTTCAGAGAAAAGCCATGGAACTGCTTAACGGCAGACGAGGGTCTGTTGTGGCTATCGATCCTCGCGATGGGGGTATCCTAGCGCTGGTTTCAAGTCCAACTTACGATCCAAACCAATTTGTCCATGGTATTAGCAGCAAGGCTTATAACGGGCTACTGAATTCTAAATCGCGCCCACTGATCAACCGTGCGACTCAGGGGCAATATGCACCAGCGTCCACCGTTAAGCCGCACTTAGCGCTACTCGGTTTGGAAAACAAAACCGTTACCCCTAAGACACGTATTTGGGATCCTGGTTTTTGGCAGATCCCAGGCGTTGAACGCAAATACCGTGACTGGAAACGTTGGGGCCATGGCTGGGTAGATGTGAACAGCGCCATTGTTGGTTCTTGTGACACCTACTTCTATGATTTAGCTTATAAGACAGGTGTCGATGCCATCGCTAACTTTATGCAGCCATTTGGATTTGGTGAACGTACTGGCGTAGATATTTTCGAAGAGTCTGCAGGCATTATGCCTTCTAAAGATTGGAAACGTCTGCGCTACAACCAACCTTGGTATATCGGCGATACCATCTCAGTCGGTATTGGTCAGGGCTACTGGACCACTACGCCATTACAGCTTGCCAATGCAACTGCGATTCTAGCGAACAAGGGCCGCCGCTTTGTGCCACACATGCTTAAATCGATTCAAGATCGGACAGCAAAGATAGACACTCCGGCCGATGAGCTACCACCAATCGAGCTGAAAAACCCTAAAAACTGGGACATCATCAACGAAGCCATGCGAGACACCGCCCATAAGTCCCGCTTTACTGATGCTCGTTATACCGCAGCAATGAAAACAGGTACCGCGCAGGTATTTAGTGTTGCCGAAGATGCAGAGTACGATGCCGAAAACATCGATGAACGCCTACGTGATAATGCATTAATTATTGCTTACGCCCCCTATGAAAACCCTAAAATAGTACTCGCCGTTGTAATAGAGAACGCCGGTTGGGGTGGCGTAAATGCAGGCCCTGTTGCACGAGCCTTGCTTGACGAGTATTTATTACGAGATTCGTGGAATAAAACCAAATGAGCACACATAACCACCGCCCAAACATCTGGCAGCGTCTGCACATAGACTTACCTCTGCTAATAGGCCTTCTTGCATTAATGGCCTTTGGACTTGTTGTTATCTATTCTGCGGGCGGTGAAGACCTAGCATTGATGGACCGTCAATTATTTCGCATGGGCTTATCGCTATTGGTGATGTTTACAGTCGCACAGATAAACCCAGAAGTACTAAGGCGTTGGGCGTTTCCTATTTATATCACTGGGATCATCTTATTGATTGGAGTGCACTTTTTTGGAGAGATCAATAAAGGTGCGCAGCGCTGGTTGAACCTAGGTTTTATGGAGTTTCAACCATCTGAATTAATTAAGCTCGCCTTTCCGATCACCATGGCATGGTATATCAGTAAATTCCCACTGCCGCCAAAGAAGCGCTATCTCGCAGGGGCCGGAATTATCTTGTTGATACCGACCATACTTATTGCCAAGCAGCCGGATCTAGGGACCTCTATTTTGGTCGCTGCATCGGGTATTTTTGTACTGTTTTTATCAGGCATGAGTTGGCGAATTGTGGGTGGTTTTATCGGCAGCGCACTGGCAATGTTACCTGTACTATGGTTTTTCTTGATGCATGACTACCAGCGTACTCGCGTGTTGACCTTGCTCGACCCTGAGAAAGATCCATTAGGGGCTGGCTACCATATTATTCAATCTAAGATTGCCATTGGCTCTGGCGGATTATGGGGCAAAGGCTGGCTACAGGGAACCCAATCTCAACTAGAGTTTTTACCCGAACGCCACACAGACTTTATCTTTGCCGTTATTGGCGAAGAGTTTGGGCTTATCGGTGCGTTATGTCTGCTTGCACTATACCTTTATGTCATCGGTCGTGGCTTAGTTATCGCCTCGCGCGCACAAACCAGTTTTGCTCGCCTATTGGCAGGTAGCATCACCTTAACCTTCTTCGTTTATATTTTTGTAAACATTGGTATGGTCTCAGGTCTTTTACCTGTTGTAGGTGTACCCTTGCCTCTAATCAGTTATGGTGGAACGTCGATGCTGACATTGATGACTGGGTTTGGCATCTTAATGAGTATCCACACTCACCGACGCTTTATCGACAGATAGCATTTTTACACGATTGAAAAGTGCGACACCAAATAAACAATTAATCTACGGAGGCATTATGGCGTATTCGAATCATTACCGTAATGTTTACCCACCACTAAGGATTGTCCAATAGATGACGCTTTTAAACCGTATTTTTGCGCCTTTGGCATTAACACTACTGTCTTGTTCAGCTGTAGCTGCGACCACAGAGATCGACGTTGAAGCGCTCAAGGCCGAGTTTATTAACAGCCAGGGCGATAAGGGATTTGATAGCCAAGAAACGGCAGCATTCATAGCAAATGCCGAATACAACCAAGCCGTTATCGATGCGATGACTAAACCTTGGGAAGCTAAACCTTGGCATCAATATTATCCAATATTTCTTACCGAAAAACGCCTCGATGCAGGCCTAGCCTTCTGGCAAGAACATGCCGACACGATCGAAAAAGCATCGAAAGAATTTAATGTCGACCCACAGATCATCGTAGCCATTATCGGTATCGAAACCTTCTACGGTGGCTATATGGGCAATTATCCCGTCAAAGATGCACTCTACACCTTAGGTTTTCATTACCCACCAAGAGCCACATTCTTCCGTAGCGAATTTGCCAACTTGCAATCTTTAGTTAAAGAGGAACAGTTAGATCTTAATAGTCTAAAAGGGTCCTATGCCGGCGCCATGGGCTTTGGTCAATTTATCCCATCTAGCTATCGCCATTACGCGGTGGATTTTGATAATGACGGTAGTCGCGATCTATTAAATAGTACGACCGATGCTATTGGCAGCGTCGCTAACTATTTCCATCAGCATGGTTGGCAGAAAGACCAGCCGGTAACACTGCAATTAACGTTAAATAAAGACTTACCTGATACAGTAAAAACATGGTCTGGTGAGAAGCTACACTATAAGGTTGCAGATATCCTCTCACCCAATGTCGCACTTGCTCAGTCGATGGATCTCGATGTGTCACAGCCAGCACTCGTGGTTAAGCTTGAGCAAGCCGACCATGATGAGTATTGGCTAGGCCTGAAAAACTTTTACGTTATCACTCGTTATAACCGCAGCCCTTTATATGCCATGGCAGTTTACCAATTTAGTCAGGAATTAAAAAAAGCTTATGTCGCGCAATAATACCCTTGCCATTCTATTCTTAACAGCCACATTAGCAGCATGCTCTAGTGGTGGTCGCTATGAACTTGATGACGATAAAGCGCCAACATCAGCCCCAGATGTCACTAAAGTTGAAGATGCTCACCCTAAATATGAGCCATATAGCCGTGGGGGGAATAAAAAGAATTACACAGTATTAGGTAAAAGCTACCAGGTCATGGATTCTGGTGCTGGCTACGCGGAAAAAGGGATTGCATCTTGGTACGGCGCTAAGTTTCATGGTCACCTTACCTCAAACGGTGAAACCTACGACATGTATTCGATGTCTGCAGCCCATAAAACGCTGCCATTGCCTAGCTATGTAAAGGTTACCAACCTAAAAAACGATAAGACTGTTATCGTCCGCGTCAACGACAGAGGGCCATTTCACGCAGATAGAGTTATTGACCTGTCTTATGCAGCAGCGCACCGCCTCGACATGTTAAAAACAGGTACCGCGAACGTGAGCCTCGAAGTGATCTATATTGCCGATCCTGAATCGACCGCCCTTGCAGAGTTAAAAGGTACTGAACTTCACTATATTCAAGTTGTAGCATCATCTAACAAGAAACGTTTAGAGAGCTTAGCCACTAGCCTAGAACAAAAGTACCAAGTTAACAGCCGAGTTCAAAGCGCAAACAACTTGTATCGGTTGCAATTAGGCCCTATTGGCCAACAGCAACTCGCAAACAAGCTAACAGAAAAGCTCAAACAAGAAGGTTACCCTCAAAGTTACCTGCTTACTGAATGAACCAAGATTAATGAACCTAGGCTGAATTCCATTGTCGACTAATGTTATACTCGTGGGAATTACACTTTCTTCATACCTAAACTATTAAGACGTGCATTATTAATATGAATTTACTGAACAAACCTATAAAAATGCTTTTGCTAGCGAGCTCTGTCTCCGTATTGTCAGCACAAGCAGCGCCTGTCGTTACCCCTAATGCACCCACTGTTGCCGCCAAAGCTTATGTGCTTATGGACTACAATACTGGACAAATCATTGCTGAAGAAAATGCTTATGAAAGCTTAAACCCAGCTAGTTTGACCAAGATGATGACAAGTTATGTTATCGGTCATGAGATCAAAGTCGGTAACATTGCACCAACCGATGAAGTGACCATCAGCAAAAAGGCCTGGTCTAAAAACTTCCCTGATTCTTCTAAAATGTTTATCGAAGTAGGTAAAACGGTTTCTGTTGAAGATCTAAACAAGGGTATTATTATCCAATCGGGTAACGATGCTTGTGTTGCTATGGCTGAGCATATTGCTGGCACTGAAGATGGCTTCGTAGACTTAATGAATTCATGGGCTAAGCAGCTAGGTATGCAAGATAGCTACTTTGAAAACAGCCATGGTTTAGACTCCGACAATCACAAAAGTACCGCTTATGACATGGCGATTCTTGGCGCAGCAATTATTCGTGATGTACCAGATGAATACGCAGTATATAAAGAGAAATCTTTTACCTACAACGGTATCAAGCAATACAACCGTAACGGCTTATTATGGGATAAGAGCTTAAGTGTTGACGGCATTAAAACTGGCCATACTTCAGGTGCAGGTTTTAACTTAGTGACCTCAGCGACTAAAGACGGTATGCGTCTAATCTCTGTTGTAATGGGCACCAAGAGTGAAGCCGCACGTAAGGCAGAAAGTAAGAAGCTACTTAACTATGGTTTCCGTTTCTTTGAAACCGTTACACCATACAAAGCTGGTGACACTTTCGTTACCCAAAAAATCTGGTATGGCGACCGTGAAACGATTGACCTAGGCGTTGTAACAGATACTCCTATCACCATTAGCCGCGGCCAAGCTAAAAACCTACAAGCTAACTTTGAACTGACTAAAGAGCTTAACGCCCCAATTGCAAAAGGCGAGACTGTGGGTCGTATCTACTTCCAGTTAAACGGGAAAGATATCGCTCAGTTCCCACTTGTCACGCTACAAGAAGTGAATGAAGGCAGCTGGTTTAGCCAATTAATGGATTACTTTAAGCAGATGTTTGCAGGCTGGTTTAGCTAAACCATACTGTATACAAAAAAGAAGCCACCGCAAGGTGGCTTCTTGCATTTGATAGCTAAACAAACCTTGTGAACTTGAGCCATACTAACCAAATTGTCATTGACCCAATAATGACTAAATGACACTTGCCATATTAAGCAATGAATAACCGTTAACTCATTCTTCTCATTTCAGAATTCATTACACAGCGATTCGAATTTGAGCCAGCAAGAGTGATCAAATATTTATTTAGCTTGGTATTAGGTATAATCGTCACCATATTATGATTATTGCAATCTATGAGAGTGAAAAATGTTAGATACTAAATTTGATGAATTAATGGAATTCCCAGCTTCTTTTCCATTTAAAATCGTTGGCGATGCAAGCGATACGCTAGCTGATCGTGTCGTAGCCGTTGCCCAAAGTTTGGCACCAGATGACTATACGCCAACAACAAAAGTGTCGAGCAAAGGCACTTACAATTCGGTCACCATACGTATAACCGTTACAAGTAAAGAGCAGATCGAGAAACTTTACACCGAACTTGCTGCGATTGAAGGCGTTAAACGCGTACTATAAATATTAATCATAAATGATAAATGTGATCCGTATTACATTTATCATTTTGAAGCGTATAATAGCCCGCACAAATATTTGAGGGGAGAGGTTGCCCTTGTACGATAACGCTTTGCATATTCGTCATCTCGGTAAACAAGATTACGAATCAGTGTGGCACGCGATGCAACACTATACCGATAATCGCGATGAGAACAGTCAAGATGAGATCTGGATTGTTGAACATACGCCAGTATTCACACAAGGCCAAGCAGGCAAGAGTGAGCACATCCTAAATCCTGGTGATATCCCGGTAATTCAGGTTGACCGCGGTGGTCAGGTGACCTATCACGGCCCAGGCCAGCTTGTCGTCTACCCTCTTCTCGATATAAAGCGGCTCAAGGTGGGTGTACGCCAGCTTGTCACCCATATTGAACAAAGCATTATCAATATGCTCAAGCGCTATCAGATTGAAGCTTATGCGAAAGCAGATGCGCCTGGCGTTTATGTTGAAGAGCGTAAAATCGCATCACTCGGTCTTAGGATCCGTAAAGGGTGCTCTTTCCACGGATTGGCCCTCAATGTCGACATGGATATGTCGCCATTTCAGCGTATTAACCCCTGCGGTTACGCTGGCATGGAAATGATCCAGTGCAAACAGCTCGGCGGACCACAAACGGTCGAAGAAGCAGGTCTGCAACTAATTGAAACCCTCAGCCAAGAACTCGGTTTAGATAAGCTAGTTCACCACCAAGGATTACCAGAGTCATATGAATAGGCCTGAAAGATTACAACCTGGCGTTAAACTTAGAGACGCAGACAAGGTTTCACGCATCCCTGTTAAGGTGGTGCCATCTGAACGTGACACCATGCTAAGAAAGCCCGACTGGTTGCGAGTTAAGCTACCCGCTTCCAACCAGCGCATCACCGAGATCAAACAGGCTTTGCGTAAAAACGGTTTACATTCAGTTTGTGAAGAGGCTTCTTGCCCTAACCTGTCAGAGTGCTTTAACCATGGCACAGCAACCTTCATGATTTTAGGTGCTATTTGTACCCGTCGCTGCCCGTTCTGCGACGTGGCTCATGGGCGCCCACTAAGACCTGATGCTGAAGAGCCAAAGAAGCTTGCACAAACGATCAAAGATATGAAGCTTAAGTACGTGGTAATCACCTCTGTAGACCGTGATGATCTACGTGATGGTGGCGCCCAGCACTTTGCCGATTGTATCCGCGAGATCCGTTTACTGAATCCAGAAATTAAGATTGAGACCCTCGTTCCTGATTTCCGCGGTCGTATTGATGCAGCGCTTGAGATCTTGGCGACTGAGCCACCAGATGTGTTTAACCACAATTTGGAAACGGCGCCTATGCACTATCGTAAGGCTCGCCCAGGTGCGAACTACCAATGGTCATTAGACCTATTGAAGAAGTTTAAAGAGCGCCACCCTAGCATTCCGACTAAATCGGGTCTGATGATGGGTCTTGGTGAGACTAACGAAGAGATTGCACAAGTGCTGCATGATCTACGAACTCACAATGTAGAGATGCTCACCTTAGGTCAATATCTACAGCCATCTAAATTCCATCTGCCTGTAGAGCGCTATGTCTCACCAGCTGAATTTGATGAGCTAAAAGAGCTTGCTGAAAGCATCGGCTTTACTCACGCAGCTTGTGGTCCATTGGTACGTTCAAGTTACCATGCAGATCTTCAGGCTCAAGGTAAAGAAGTTAAGTAAATTAACCTCGCGCTCGATAGCATAAGTTAAGACAAAAATAGCGCCTAATTAGGCGCTATTTTTATTGACTACAAAGGCGTTTAAAAGCTTAGCTGCATCAATACAGCATCTTCAGTGCCAGTATCCGATTTATAGTAACCTTTACGAATACCCGTTTGCTTAAAGCCAACTTTCTCATAAAGTTCTCTTGCAGCAATCGCAGACTGACGAACCTCTAACAGTAATACCTCAGCCCCTTTATCTTTAGCCTCGACGATTACAGCCTTTAACAGCATTTTACCGTAACCTTTGCCCTGCAGTCTGGGTTCCACACAGATATCCATTAAGGTCGCATCTTCAAATATCTGATGCAAAATAGCAAAACCACAAAGCTTATCGCCATCGAACAGGCCGAAATTACTATACAAATGACCGAAACAACTTTTTATTGTTGACTCACTCATTGGGTGGCTATGCGCATTAACCGCTATAGCAGCCATCTGAGCAGACATCTCATCGTTTAGCTGTATGATTACCACTAAATATCCTTTCGTGCCATAAAAGGCTGCATATTCAGCCACAGCGTCTTTTTAGCCTCAGCATTAGCCTCTAGCTCATTGATAGGTGCAGAAACTAAGGTATTATCATTAGTCACGGCTTGCTTACCACGCATATCCCAGATCACCTTAGCGCCCGATTCAGCCCTAACAGCGAAACGGCAAACGGCTAAATCGACTCCGAGTAAACTCAGTACCGTACTAATGATAGGGCTATCGACATCTTTAATCCGTAAAGGGTTTACTAGAATAGTAACCATATCAGTTTGGGGAATGGCTTTTTTCCAGCGAGTAATGCCCATGGCATCTAGGTAAGCACTTTTTTCCATCATGACTCATTCAAAGGGGGATAATAACGTTAGAGTGGCTAGCATAGCAGTTAGTCCTCTATTAGGTAACACAGTTTAGACGAGTGCGCAGAAACAATGTAGCACTGAGCTAGATGCTTTTACTATCAAGACTAATAAGCTATCGACAATATCAGTGAGTGGCATTCAGTGAAGAAATAGAGCAAAACGAAAGGCACATTATGCCAAATAGCAGATGCGAAAAAGCCGAGCTAATGCTCGGCTTTTTCTAATTTGGCAGGGGTGGGGAGACTCGAACTCACAACATCCGGTTTTGGAGACCGGCGCTCTACCAATTGGAGCTACACCCCTGTTGACGAAACGGATTATGCGTAATCAGCCCCGAAAGGTAAAGCTTTTTTTATTTAAAGCCCATCAAGTGTGTTTTTTTCAGACAAAAGCAAAGCCTAGTGACATCCAGAGCCTTAATTAACACAAAAAACGTTATAACTGAAACGATAAACCGCAGATGCAAAAAAGCCGAGCTAATGCTCGGCTTTCTCTAATTTGGCAGGGGTGGGGAGACTCGAACTCACAACATCCGGTTTTGGAGACCGGCGCTCTACCAATTGGAGCTACACCCCTGTTGAGGACACTGATTCTGCTTAATATTGCCCAAAAGGTAAAGTATTATTTACCTCAAAGGCTAACGAGTGCACATTTTCCCATCAACTCGTGCATGCTTTAACCATTAACGTCTAAGGCACATCCCATTATATCAAGCTTACAAGCCGCAAGGAGAAGGTAAGGCTGGTGACATATCAGCTACGCCATCAATATGCTTAATACGTTGCTTTTGAAGGTTAGCCACTTCTATTAATACCTGTTCTGAAGTAATGATCTCATCGGCAATATGATACACCCAATCAATATCTTGCTGATATTCTCTTAATTCATCAGAGTCAACAGGTCCAATTGAGCCATCAGCCCCTTTTGGCATAAACCATAAATTAAAATTAATCGACATTGGCTGCTCTGGTGTAACCTTTTCAGAATGGGTCGAGATCAGATCTCCATCAACATAGTAGTTAACCTCATCATCCTCTACCGTCATAACCAGTATTCGCCAGCCCGCATAGCTTCCTTCCTTACGGGTATACTCATTAACTTTGGTCCAAGGTGCTAATTGAAAAGTTTCCCAGGTCGTCGTCCACATGGCAGGCGAGCTATCACTTCCCCAACCACCATTGGGCAAATACTCAAAATCAACTTCACTATAGTTAGGGTCGAGTGGGTATTCTAAAGGGCTGATGGCATAAAAAGTTTGAATAACCTCATCACCATCGGGTCCATAAGTCGGCTCATTCCTAAAAAATACACGTGTTGCGTATGTCCCCACTAAATACTTACGCTTATGGCAAAATTGAGTATGCCGGGTATTATCACCTTCACCAGCCGTAACAGAGCTCATTCTAATCGCCCCGCTATTAGCCTCTTTAAGTACAGGGTGAAAACTTACCCCCTCCCCAGACCACGTTGCTCCAGCAATACCTGGATGGCCAGTTTCAGTTCTCACCTTCCAACCATTGCTGTTAAAACTCTCTATATTGGTGTAACTAAAATCATCGAAAAAAACCTGATCACCAATAGCATGTGAATTGTTAGCCAGCGAAAAATTAGCGCCCCCCATAGCTATTGAGAGCGATAAAATTGAAAAGCATTTAAACTTGTTCATCTGATTTCCATATCCTTTAGAGTTCATGACAGCGCTGTCAAAACTATCATCATCCATTTGAAGTTGTTATCAGCCATTAGTCGTATTCGTATACTTCTCGTTGAGCTAGCAGTATCGAAATTAGTCAACAATAGTCCTCTTGAAACGATCTAAACTATCGCTTTATATATGGCTTTATATTTATCTATGTTTAAGTGAATAGCTAAACCAATCTCTAGTCGCAAATCTTCTTATAAAATGACTAATAACCACGATCTGCACGGTTCTTTGAGGTTCTCATGACCTCCCATTTCATCATGGTTGAGTTGGCCCTAAAAATCGATGTGGGAAGTTCCACTGATACACGATGATATGGATTCAGGAGGTAGAGTGCTGTGACCTAGGGGGTTATAAGCAACCTATATGGCTAAGGGAAGCACCTGTAAGTGCATGGAGTAATTTAGGTCAACTCATAATTAAACAAATTACAGACGTTAAAAATCACCAGGGGAACATAGATGTGCCGAATGCCAGAAACGCATGGATGCAGTTTCTGGCTAAGCTTAGCGGCGGGCGACCGTCAAGGCCTTTCCTTGGCATCCATGCCACCAAGGCATTTGTTAACCCTAAACATCAGATGGCGGAAGTGTCGATTATGCAGGAGCAATAATCGACTCGACGTTGGGAGTCGCTCTTTTCACGCGACCTATATGGATATAGGAAGAGCCAAAAATTGTCTGGAACAATTTTGGTCAGTGACTATACGAAAAAAGCCCGTTGCGTTAGCAACGGGCTTTATCGCTTCTCTTTCGAGAATACTGTTTGTCTTCACTTTTACAAAAGTGAAAATAAAAGTGGCGCCTGGAAATGACCGAATCGGTTCGCGCAGCGAACACATGGGGGCGGAGAGGTTGCGTTTTATGTACGAAGTACATTGCAATCTTGCAGCGCGTAGCAGTGGTGACCGCCAAGGCCTCTCCTTGGCATATATGGACCCATCCAGTTTGCAAGATGTTTGATATCAATTTTGAGAAGAGTTCATTGCACCCATATATTCGG
>NZ_JBRILQ010000037.1:0-52199 GCF_052977045.1 Shewanella sp. 125m-7 | reverse complement strand
GCGAACGGCCATTAAGACACTGCAAGGCTTAGTTCAGGATCCACAAGCATGCTATTAAATTCGTGGGGATCCCTCAGACTCTGACCCCATTTATTTTTTAGCTGTCCTGTTTTTTATTAAGCAGCATGGAACTTCTCGATTGTATCTTCAACGAAAACTCTAAGACCATCTAAAGGTTCTAGATTACAATTTCTAGCTAATCTATAGTTCCGTGATTTTACTGTTAAGTCCAAATTGCAGTGCTCTTTCAATTTAAAAGAAAGCAATGGCAGTAAAAAGTTTTTCCCTGATACAATATTTAGATTATGCTCTTTATCTCTAGTCCAGTTTTCTATTTCAGCTGCTGTTTTTTCAATTTCATCTAAAGAGAAATCCTTTAATAGTTCATTTTTAATCTCAGAAATCACTAAAGTTACTTTTTCTATATCAAAAATCACAGGTGCTTTTTTTGTTTTCGTCACTATAGCCTCAAACCCCCTACTAGTAGTTTTTATTGTAGGGTTTAGCTTGAATGCCGTTGCGAAAATAACAAATAACTCTATTAGATGAGGCTCAATGCTTTGAATCCAAGAGTTCCAGTCAAGTTCAGATTCTATAAGCTCTCTCTTTTTATCTCCTAAAGTTTCCTGTATTAAAGTTATAGCAGCTGATTTGCAAAATAATGAATTTTCAACGCAATAAAATGGATACTGGTATATCCTTTTGTTATTAGTATTGAATTGTTGGGTAACCCAAAACAAATCAGCATCTATGACGAATACCTTGGGTGCATCATTGGCCTGTTCTTCCGCTCCTTTTATAACTTCATTTCTGCAGCCTAGTGATATAACTTTTTTTATCTGCGCTCGTCCCTCTAATAACCGACCAAATAGCTCTCTGTAAAATACTTCGCTATCCTTATCTTCTACATATATCTCTATATCTTGTAATTGTCTAAATAACAAGCCAACACTGGATTTGTAATGGTTCTTATACTGGGGAATCAAAACCTTCCTCCCACATGCTCTTTATTAACAAAAACGCAATTTTCATCGAGACCATTAATTATTGCAGGGGAATGAGTTGCCAATATTATCTGTAGGTTAGAATTTGCAGCCTTAAGTGATTCGACAAACATTTCTTGCCAAGCTAAGTGCAAAGAAAGTTCTGGCTCATCAATTATAAATGTAGCTTTACTAAGTCTTTTTCGGTTAAAAATAACATGAGCAAAAAGTGTTATTATTTGTGTTTCTCCAGATGATAACGATTTTGCTTCTATTTCCTTTTCATTATATAGTATTTTTAATAGTCCAGTTCTTATTGATATTTTCTTTCCTGTTTGCTTAAAGAATGAGTTAACAATGTTTTCAAATGAATTGATACTATCGTAATAAGCTTTCTTCTGTTCTTGTGAGCGTTGAATGAATTTCACTAAGCTGTCTATGCGTGTTATTTGTGGTTTGTTAACATATAGAAATGTTATTGCTTCCATATATTTTGGGTTTTCATGTGTTAACTCGTCTTCTTTAATTTCTCGTAATTCATTAACGTTTTTCCTTAACTCATAAAAAAAAGTGTCAGTTGCTTGTATTACATCACTAAGATTTTTACTCCTTAAACTCATATTTTCTAGTGCTTCAGCTATATACTTCCGCTTAGTATCTAGTTCGTCTAGATCTAAATCTTCGAAATCAAAAGTATTTGTAACACTTACAATTTTAAATGCATCAATAAGAATTTTGTCTTTAAGTCTTTCGTTTTCATGTATGTTTTTTCTTTCTACACCTCTTATTTCATTTTTTATAAGCTTTTTCACTTCGGACAATGGGTCTTTGTCAGTGCTGAAGTAGTGCCTAGACATTTCATCATTGAACCGCAGGCTTTGTAATACGCGCTGGTCATAATCAAAACTATTATTTGCAAACTTTCTATCTAATGAAATAAAGATTGGTTTTGAATTTTTACTCATTACCATTGACAAATCAGGATCTTCAAAGTGTTCATCAAGAACATCTTCTAGTTGAAATTCATACTTAGAAATCTTGGTACTTGCAATCGTTAATGTAATGGCGAATTTATTCTTTACAGCTCTTACTATTACGGGTTTACTTCCCTTACTCGGAGCGTATTCGATAGAGCATGAATCAAAACTTATTGATGCGAGGTCTTTTATACTAGGGTTTAAAAGTGCAACTACCAATTTTAATGCAGTAGTCTTCCCGCATCCATTGTGACCAACTACAAAACTTAAATCTTCATTAAAGCTAATATCAAAATCTATATATCCGTGAACACCTTTTGCTAAAAATTGTTTGATAATCATTACTTTACTCTTGGTTGACTTAGAAGGTAATAAATTGAATCAAGAACATCACTAAATAACATTGCTATCCATTGCCATTCTAGCTGTAAATAAGTCATATAAACGCACTGTTAAATCTAACTTATCTGATCTTTTGGGATATGCATCTTCATCGCATTTTTGTGATGAATATAGAGGGGAGTTCGTTATAAATCAAAGGCTTGAGATAGTCTTTGCTTGGCTGACATAAGAGCCGTAAAGAGTATACACGTTTCTTCCCTGATGGCAGTGTCTCTGTCTTGTGCTTATCGCATTTCGACTTTCTCTTGCGAGAACTGAGTCTTGCCTGCATTTCCTTAGCTGACGATAGATTAACCTATAGTTGGTGTGTTTTTCAACAGTGAATTCAATATCCACTTCTGTTTTTTACTTAAAAAATAACAGCTTGTATCTATATGTATCATTCGTGGGGAAGAGTCATCATAGACACCTATCCTTAATGCTGACTCTGAGGGAACTCCACGAATCCATTATCTTTGTTTTCTTTAAGAAAAGTGTCTGTTTTCGCTTTGGCTGCACATTCTTGAGAAACCACTTCAAATATAATCTTCACTTTTTACGAGTCTATTATGAAAACAACAAAAATCACGTGGAAAGCAGGCGAAGAGTTTCATGAAGGTACGACGGGGCTGAATGCTTGGCATGATTTTAAAGCCTACGGCAGTGTTGAATTTCTCACCAAAGAAGACCTTGCTATTGCCGATAACATGACGCAATGGTTCATCGAGAATGAAAAACGTATTTATGCATTGGTCTGCGATTATGTTAATGAAAACTATCAAGAGCTGCTTGAAGACTCTGAGTTTCTAGATGTGTTTGACGAAGATTCAGAATCTTACGAAACCGGTGTCGGCGAGGTGAACGAAGCCGATATGCAGGCTGGGGATATCTTTAAGATAATGCAACTCTCTGCGTTTGTTTTACATCACCCTGACAAAAATGCGGTTGGGATGATTTTTGAATGTGCTTGGGATGAAGAGCATGGCTTTGGTATTGTGATCCAAGGGGATAAAGTCATTTCCCAAGACGGTGCCCAAGTTGCGTATAGAGGGGTATAACGCTCTAAAAATGAAGCTGTTAATGATTTAGTGTGGTGACTATCTTTTTTGATATGGCTAGTTTGATATGGCTAGTTTGATATGGCTAGTTTGATATGGTTAGTTTGATAGAGCCGAGTACCGCACTTCGGAATTGAACTCAGATAAAAGCCAGTCAGTTTGCACTGACTGGCTTTATGTTTAACTATTATTTTTAACTATTTATGTTTAGCTAAAAAAGTTATCGCGTTAAGCGCTTATTGCGGAGTCAAACCTAGCTGCTCTAGTACTAACTTAAAGTTCTCACGGCGCTCTTTCACGTTATGCACATCACCGGTTGAACAGGTTAAATCAGGGCAACCACGGTTAACGATACCAGAAACATCATCAATAAAGTCGGTGCCTTTCATACCACCTTCAACATACTTTTTCAGTTCGTTGTGGTAGTTCCAGCCACCGTATTGACCGCTTTCGTCAGGGTAGGCTTGTACTGAGGTTACCCAGTAGAACAGACCTGCAATCCATTTGATTTCTTTATTCTCTTCAGAGCTACAAATTAAGCCTGGGTTTGAACAGAAATCTAGCTCTGCATATAACGGGTTCGCTGGTGGCGCTTCAACCACAACACCATCAATGGTTTTGCCAATATTTTCTGGGTCAATGTGTGAACGACCTAAGTAGTGGTTCAGCGTACCGAAGTTTTGGCGTCCTGTAGTTTGAATCACGCCACGGCCCCACCAACCACAACCTTCCACGTCTTCTTGGCTGCTACCATCCCAGATGAACTTACCTGCTTTTTGGTCAACGTAAGTTTTACATTCGTCACGTTCCCATACTTGTTTAGAAGCATCTACTGATGTAGGTACGTCATTACAGTGGCCGTTGTTCGTCCAGCGACCAACGTTACCGTTAACAAGTAGACCGCGCTCTTCAAGTACTGCATTTGGTGCAGCGAAAACAGGAGCCGGAGCACCGTACCATTTAGCATGAGTTAGTGCACTGACTTCCATTTTGTCATCACGAGGACAAGAGTAAGCGTGATCTAAACCAGAGTCTGGGTTAACACCGTAATCTGCGTACTTCTGATCAAGTTGACCACAGCTCGCTGACATTGGGTAATCTGTGGCTGCACCGTATTTAATTTCAGCCCAGTTATTCTCATCACACGCATTGTAGCGAATCGTTTCTTGCATACTTTGTGCTAAGAAGGCTGCAATCGCCACTTTTGCATACTTGATGTTGGTTGCATCATCAACATTTTCATCGAGTAGCCAGAACTTGTTACCCGCTACACCAACGTTATGCATGGCATTTAAGCCCGTCATGAAGTCAGCCCACTTGTAAACGGTAGACGGAACCCATTGTGATTGCGGCGTTTCGTACAAGAATGCAGTGTTGTTCATTGACTCTTCAGCATTTGCCAATTCGCGGTTTAACGCATCAATGATAGTTAACTTGCCATTTTCTGTTGATTTACCAACATAATACAATGGCATTTTAGCATCTTGGTAATGCTCAATTTTGCTGGTCAATTGTTCAGAATCTTTGTCAAACAAAATAGCAAATACGTTGCTGAATGCCGCTTTACGAATTTGCGGCTTGCTGGTGTTGTTACCCATAAAGTAACTAGCAGCTTGGTCTGTTGGAATATTTTTCAGCATTGCAGGCGTGTTAACAAAGTCAGTCACTTGCTTTACGTACTCTAGCGCATTGTGCCATTGCTCACTTGATAAGGCCTGCGTTGAGCTAGATTTAGTGAAGGCAACAAAGTCAGCTTTGTTTGCAGCGTCAGCTTGGTATAGCTCAAGCTTATCTAGTAGATCGGCTGTGAATACCGATGCTTCATCCCAAACAGACTGACGACCAGAATGCGTATCAAAAGCAAAGTCACCAATACTTAAAGACCAGCCATAGGTTGCTTGTGGCACTAGAGTGGCAATGATCAGCTGGTGAGCGTGAGCCCAACCCTTCAGGTCGTTGCTTAGCGCGTTGATGTCATCAAGATCAATGCTATTGCCTGTGATATCCATCGCCTTGATTAGCGCGTCTTGAACCGCAATGCTGCTTGTTACTAAAGCTTTATCTTGGGTGGCTTTATCAAGCACATCACTGCTGATGATAATCGATGCAGACTCTGTCTGTGCAGCCAGTTCCATGATTGACACGAACGCCGCTGTTAACTTGTTAACATCAGCTAGTTCTGCACTGTTGTTGGTTTCGATAGTCAATGTCACTGGAGCAGTAGTCGATGGACTAGCCACTACTAAGGTGTTTGGCCAACCAGCCACTTCAAGACGAACAGGATCCATTGGGTTTGGTAGTGACAATAATGGTGCGGTGCCCGGCTCAGTGCCGTCACAATTTAGGTGAAGTGCCCATGAGCTATCACTACCTGGCAGTGTTTGAGTCCAGTAAATCGCTGAGTAAGCGATGTTGTTATGCACCATAATGTCGCCACCGGTTGCATGGTCGCCACGCGTCCAGTCTGGGTAAATATTGAATTCAGCACATAGTCCACCTGGTGGTGTGACTGGCGGATCAATAACGTCTTCTTCAATAGTGATGTTTACACTTACATTTGAAGAAAGCCCTTCAGCATCAGTGGCGATAGCTTTTAGAGTGACGCCGCCCACTTGCATTGGCTGCCAGTCACAGGTAAATGTTGCTGCTTGAGCGGCATCAAAGCTACAAATTTGTGTGTTATTGGCTTTAACAACCAGTTTGGCTAAATCATCATCAGCATCAGTGGCATTAACAGCAATAGAGACGGTCTCAGTATCAATAAAGCTTGCACCATTGCTTGGTGTAATGAACTTCACCATAGGCGCGGTAAGCTCTTCTTCAGCTTCGACAGTAATGCTCACACTCACCGTTGAAGTTAGGCCTTCTGCGTCGGTGGCAATCGCTTTAAGTGTTACCTTGCCTTCTTGAGTCGGCTGCCAGTTGCACGCATAGGTGGCTGCATTCGTGGCATTAAACGAACAAATTTGCGCGTTATTAGCTTTAATAACCAGCTTAGTTAAATCATCATCAACATCGGTGGCATTAACAGAAATAGATACAGTCTCAGTATCAATAAAGTTTGCACCATTGCTAGGGGCAATGAATCTCACTACTGGTGCGGTAAAGTCTTCTTCAGCATCCGCTTTTACGGTTACCACAACAGATTGTTGTTCGATTTTTTGGTTATTTTTATCGAATACAAATACCTTAACTGTGGCGCTACCCGCTTCAGTTGGTGTCCAGCTTTGCGAGTAAATCGTCTGGCTTGGGTTAATGGCTTTTTGAGACAGTTTTTGGTTGTTAGCCCAAAACTCAACTTTTGCAGCTAGTTCACCATCAACTTTTGCTTGGATGCTTGTTGCTGCTTCCGCTTTTAATACCTGACCAGCTACTGGAGATAGAATTGCTAGTTCGGTTGGTTCCGGCTCACCAGGTTCACCTGAACACTCGGTTAACTGCCAAAACCACGAGTCTGCACTTGGGGTTTCCCATACGCCTGGATTGTTTTTAGCAATAAAGCACTGGTTAGCATAAGAGACGATATCGCCATTGTTAACCTTGGTCTGGCCTGGGATAAACGCAATAATGTCGCCCGGCTCTGGTTCTGGTTCTGGTTCTGGTTCAGGCTCAGGCTCAGGTTCAGGTTCAGGTTCGCCCGAACATACTGTGGTATCCCAAAACCATGAACCAGCATTTGGTGATTCCCAAACACCTGGGGTGTTTTTGGCAATAAAGCACTCGCCATTAAAAGCAACGGTATCTCCATTTTGAACTTTTGTTTCTCCCGGAACAAAAGTGACAACACCTGAAGTTAGCGTTGCGTCGGCGGCATACAGGTAGCCACTGAACATAACGCTGGTCAATGCGATAGTTATTTTATTTATTTTTATCAAGATTTAGCTCTTCTTTTATTCATTTATCTTTTACAGATAAATTCATCAGTAATTAAAAGTGTGCGTTATCCATGGCACTTAATTGTTAAAGCCCAAGAATAACCAGCACACTTTGGTATTGATTAGAGAGTTAGTGGCCTATAAGCGCCATGGTAACCACTAAGTTAGCTGTATGGGTCGCCATCTGAATTGCTAATATAAGAAACTAATTCTCGGCGAAGATATCAGGTAGACAGCCGTAACACACTCAGTTTTTAATGGCTTAAAGCTCAATAGAATAAATAAGAGTCAGTTGGTGGTCTTTCTGTTAAGTTATTGACTTAAGTCGGAAAATTGACTTATTTTTTTGCGTGCGAATCTAGCGTGTTATGACTAAACTTGAGGTGATATGTTTACTCATGGCTGTATGAAAGACTGCTGTTTATAAACTGCTTACTTAGCTTAACAAGTTTTATAAGCTGTATGTTTAAACGTTTATTTTTAAAACGCTAATTTAATAAATCATTAACTAGACAAACAAATAAATCGCTCTGAGAGCAGGTTTTATACCTAGGACATTTCTCGTGCCATTGTCCAATCCGATACTTTGATTGGTTTTGCGTATGAAGGGGGCTTAATCGCTTCAATGGCGTTAACAACAGACTGATGGAAAAAAACCATGATTGACTCAAATGAAGGGGTAAACACTAGCCTATTTTCTAAGGGAATAGCATTGAGGGCTTCGAAGTCAAAGCCTACCTGCTCATCAAGAATATTAATGATGTTGTAGCAATGAAGGTAAAGGTAATCGGTATCAACAATCTTAGCTGGTGCTAGAGAGGTCTGATATAAATTCAGTTCAGCTAAAGGCTTGGCGTAGTCCATATCAAACAGTAGCTTGGTGCTAACTGAAATATCAAATTTCGCCGCTATAGGTTTAAAGGTTTTTACATTCAAAACTGACGGGTATTGTTGTTGATATCGCTTGGTCTCTTAACACCCCCAGTCTACGGCTGTCGTTCATATTGACCACAAAATTGACTTTGGAGTAGTCATTTGAAACAACATAATACTCATCTTGAAGCGTCATGCTAGCTTTCTCTTAGGGGATTAATTGTTGAAACTGACCTTGAAAAACAGCGCAAGCTTATCATTATGTTGGGGCTGACTGTAACTCTGTAGTGGACGTTATGACAAGAGCTATGTCCTGATTTATATCGATAATATGCATTCGTTCACTGTTTCAATTTATGCTTTGAAATTATTACTTAAGACTAAGTTCGAGCTGGGCTTTTTCGGCACTGGTCAGCATAGCCTGAGGCGCGACCTGAATATTAGTGGGGCAAGCGGTCTCATTATCTAACACCTTATCAAATACCTGAAAATGGCTCGCTGAGATTGTCTGATATTGGCAGATAAGCAAGTTTTCATCGGTCTTTGCCTTAACCAAGTTAGCGGTTACAGCAGTATTGGGGGAGGCATGAACGCTACCGATTGAGACAACTAAGCTCAGAGCAATAGTGGTTACCGCTTTTGTTGCTGGGGTAAACATATTCACAGTCGTTGCTAACATTTTAGATAATTGCTTCATCTGTTGCCTCTGCTTAATCGTCTTAACTTGATGATTAATATAGCAACAGTATGCTGTACGGAAACTTAATGATTTATCATTGGGGGCTATGTTTTCTTTTTTCTAAGCGATAGAAACCCATCATTAATGGCATTATTTCGTTTTGCTATAATCTATCTTTATTCTCTTCTTCTTGAGGTCTGTTGTTATGATAAATTACTCACAGGTGTTGCCTTTAATCAAAAGACGGCTCAATGATATGCAACCAAAAGAAGCTGTTGAGTTTAAAACCTATAAAAAAGACCGAAGTGTATTACTGTATTTAGGTGAAAATGCGCAATATCAAATTGTTGAGCGGGGGTTTGAAGATAATATATATGATGTCGATGCTGGCAACGTATTGAAACAAATGAAAAAATCACTTGCTACAGAATTCCCGAGCAATCGTAAGGCATGGGTGAAGCATTATCATAATATTGAGGACCCTCTTGATATAAAGCGAAAACACACATCTCAATATCCTTTACTCTTACCCAGTACCAGTGAGTAATATGACGGACTATCATCCAGGTAGTTGATTTGGGTAAGGTTAAACTTGATAAATGATAAACCAATCACAGAATCCCATCCTAAATTGCTTATTTTGCAGCCTTTTACTCTGCTTTCTCAATTGCTGTAGCCGTGAGGTTAGACGCGCCTGACTCTGTTATAAAGAGTGTGCGATGATGACACTCCGTGATTTATCATGGGGGTTTTGTTTTTATCCGAATTCAAAAAACGACGTAAAAAAGCGGCTTGCATATCACTATGCAAGCCGCTTGCATATCACTATGCAAGCCGCTTGCATTCACTGTTGATCGTTAAACGGATAACTAAACAGATAGCTAAGCGTCATCGTCAGCAGATTAGATGAGACTCTATCCTCACTCGAACCTAGCCAATAAATCCAATAAACAGGTAAGACGCCAGGATCACGCCCACCCAAAGCACCATATTCCCTGTAGGGTATGAGCCTGAGAGTAAGCCTCCTAAGCCTTTATGTTTGTTTGCAATAAGGGACTGGTATTGGTTTAGTTTGCCTTTAATCGCTTGGCGTAACTGACCATCTAGCTTCCATATTACGGCGAACAGTTTGTGTAGCGCAGTAGGAATCGCGCGTCTGTAGATCCAGTCCACATCCAAGTTAGTCGAGCGTAACTCTGGCGGATACATGTTTCTGAGGTTTAACCAAACAAAGGCTAAGGCTGAGAAAAGCAGCAACTGAGTTTGCGCCAATACGTGAGTCGCATCGTAAGGGTTATAACCCGTATCATATGGCAGCAGTGAGTATAGCGCTGCAGGGTAGATACCGATGGCAATACATAGGCTGGCCGCAATAAACATGGCGAAC
This sequence comes from Shewanella sp. 125m-7, assembly GCF_052977045.1. Lineage (NCBI taxonomy): Bacteria > Pseudomonadati > Pseudomonadota > Gammaproteobacteria > Alteromonadales > Shewanellaceae > Shewanella > Shewanella sp. 125m-7. The sequence continues at coordinate 41,986 of NZ_JBRILQ010000037.1, read as the reverse complement.
AACATATTGCTAGGAGGGTCACTGGCGCGTAGCCCAGAGTCGTGGGCGAAGAATGCAAAGTAGGGGATCTTGATCCCAGCATGATGGAACACACCCGCTGAGGCGAACAGTAGCATCAACCAGACCCAGTCATGACCGGTTTCAAGCGCGGCAGCCATCACCATAGATTTACTGACAAAGCCGCTAAACAGTGGGAAGGCCGAGATAGAAGCGGCGCCGATAATACACAGTATCGTGGTTTTGGGCATGGTTTTATACAGGCCGCCCAGATCTGAACCGTTGATCCTGCCAGTCATATGCAGCACTGCCCCCATGCTCATAAACAGTAAACCTTTAAAGATCACATCGTTGAAGGCGTGGGCAATTGCGCCGTTGATTGCCAGTGCCGTACCGATCCCGATACCGACCACCATAAAGCCCACTTGGTTTATTAAGCTATAGGCCAGTACTCTGCGAAGATCATTTTCAATCACCGCAAAGAAGATGGGGAAGCAGGTCATGGCTGCGCCAATGTATATCAACAGCTCGGTGCCCGGGTAGGCGCGCGCCAGAGCATAAACAGCGACCTTAGTGGTAAATGCACTGAGGAGCACAGTACCCGTTGGCGTGGCTTCAGGATAGGCATCGGTGAGCCAGGTATGAGCAAAGGGAAAGGCACATTTAATACCAAAGGCGATAAATATCAGCCAACCTGCGACCCCTTCTAGTCCTATGTTGCCAAAGGCCAGTGAGCCGGTTTCTGCGGCGTAAAAGAGTGCACCTACCAGCAAAATAACGCCGGATAGAACCTGAATGATCAGGTAGCGCATGCCTGCATGGTATGCGCGGGTTGTTCTACGTGCCCAGATCAAAAATACCGAGGTAAAGGCTAATAGCTCCCAGAATACAAATAGGGTCAGCAGATCGCCGGCAAATACAGCCCCCAGCGCGCTACCAGCATAGAGCATCGCAGCCACCTGCTGGACGGTATCCTTGACATGAAGCGAGTAGATAATTGAGATGAATGCGGCGATATGAAATACGTAGCCAAACAATAGGCTCAGTTTGTCCGCGCGGTAGGGCACCAACTCATAATCTAAAAACGCCAGCTGCAGGTGGATGCCTTCAGGCACTGTCCACAGGTGAATAGCGCTAATAACAGGAATGGCGACCATTATTGCACCGCGCAGTTTGCCGCGGGTCATGGCAGCAATCAGCCCGCCTATAAAAAAGAGGGTAAAGGGCGGTAACTCAAGCATCCACATTGTGACCACCTATATTGTTGTTTTCAGTGTGATTATTTTTACCCTTGTGGGTGTGTCCATCTGCAGCATTTTCTAATGTGTTTTCACTATTATTGTCACTATTATCGTCACTGGGAGCATCACAGTGACTGTCACGATTATCGTCGTAAAAATTGTCATAATAGTCTTCTGGGCGCATCAAAAACGTTCGCATCCAGCGTGCAACGAGCACCAAGACGACACAGCCAACAAAGCCATAGATAGGGTAGAAGAGTGGCAGATTTTCCCAACTGTGATAGACATGGCGATGGATGACAAAATCAAGCACTACAACGAGCCCGCAGCAGGCATACAAAAGATACAAAATACGTTTGACGTTTTTTGGGTTATCAAACAAATATTGCTTTTTATTTTTGTTGTTAGTGTCCATGGCTGACTCCCGGTACCGTTAAGATGGTTTTTGCCAATTCATAGAGGGGCTGCGGATAGAGAAACAAAATGAGGCAACCTAGGGTGGTGATAGATAGCGCGATTAATGACATCAAAGGCGCCTCTTTGATCCCAGCCTTTGCCGATGGCTGATCTTTGCCAGAGAAAAAAGCATGGTATGGAATAGGTAGCAGATAAGCGATATTGAGTAGCGAACTGATCATTAGCACCATCATAATGACCCAATGTTCGGTTTCCATTGTGCCCATCAACAGGTACCACTTACTCCAAGTTCCGCCTGCGGGGGGCACACCAATAATACTCAGGCTAGCGATAAAAAAGGCCGCCATAGTGACAGGCATCGTAAAGCCAAGGCCGCGCATTTCGCTGACTTTCGACTTATGAGTTGCCACCAGAATGGCCCCAGCGCAGAAGAAGAGGGTGATCTTGCCAAAAGCATGGGTAGCAATGTGCATCGAGCTACCGATAACCCCTGATGAGTTCGCCAGCAGTGCGCCTATGGTGATATAGCCCAGCTGACTCACCGTCGAGTAGGCGAGTCGGGCTTTTAAGTTGTCCTGACGCATCGCCACTATTGAGGCGAGCAATACCGATGCCGCAGCTAAATAAAGCAGAAATTCGGTCGTCGGTAGAGTTGGCAAAAGCTCAATACCAAAGATAAACACGCAGATCTTTAAGATGGTAAAGACCCCAGCCTTGACCACCGCAACGGCATGCAACAAGGCGCTAACGGGTGTTGGCGCGACCATAGCCGCAGGTAGCCAGCGATGGAACGGCATGATGGCCGCTTTACCAATACCAAATATAAACAGTACCAGTATGGCTCCCAGCAAGCTGGTATCTACATCAGTGTGAAATACGCCGCCAGGTGTGAAGTCCAAGGTGCCAGCCACAAACCAAGTCAAAACAATCGCTAGTAGGAAAAAGGCGATGGAGGTTCCAAGTAAAATGCCTAAGTATACTCGTCCTCCTTGCTTGGCCTTTTCGGTGCCAGCGTGGGTCACTAAAGGATAGGTGGATAGGGTCAACACTTCGTAGAAGATAAATAGCGTGAACAGGTTGGCTGAAAATGCCAGCCCCATTACTGCGCTTATCGCTAAGGCAAAGCAGAGGTAAAATCGGGTTTGATTCGCCTCCCCGTGGCCGCGCATATAGCCGATGGCATAAAGGGTAGTAATGAACCACAGAAAGCTGGCAATTAGGGCGAACAGCATGCCTAAGGGCTCAACCACAAAGCTTACAGCTAAGCCTGGCAGAAGCTGCCACCAAAACACCTCAATAAGTGCGCCTGCACTGAGGCCTTGATATAGGTTTATCACACAATACATGACAACAAGGCTGATGCTTATGGTTACAGCCTCGCGAAGATTGGGGTGTTTTCCCGTTGCTAAGATCGCCAGAGTGGCGAGCATTGGCAATATAATGGTTAGCTGTAACAACAGCTCCAAAGAGTGATTCATGGGTTCATTCCAAACAAGCTTTGAGAGGCCGCCTGTGCCACTTGCACACTAAGGCGGGTATCGATGCCAAAATAGATATTGGCCAGTACCAGCACCCAAATCGGAACGAGGAAAGTCCAAGGGGCTTCCTGCACTGGTTCACGGCCCGGCACTGGGGGCTTGAAATAGGCGACTTCAACGATGCGCCATATATAAATGACGGCCAGTAGTGAACCAAGTAGTACTAACACCGCTACTGGCCACATTCCCACTTCAATCGCTGCGACGAGCAGATACCATTTGCTGATAAACCCGACTGTCAGTGGCACGCCAATTAAACTTAACCCCGCTACCACAATGGCAGCCATTGTGAGTGGCATTTGTCGCCCTAGCCCTTGAAATTGACTCAGTTGTACGCTGCCTATGCGATACATCACCGCACCCAAGGCTAAAAACAGGGCGCTTTTCATTAAGGCGTGATTAAACAGATGTAACAGGGTGGCCATAAGCCCTGTGGTGGTATAGATGGCATAGCCAATAATCATGTAGCCAACTTGAGCGATACTCGAATAGGCGAAGATATGCTTGACGTTAGTTTTATATATCGCCGCTGTTGAGGCGGCGAATATACCCACCAGCCCGAGAACCATAAATATGTTCTGCAAGGGGAGGCTAGTGAAGGAAAACTCGATGCCAAATATCGTATAGGTGAAGCGGATCAGTAGGTAAACCGCAACTTTCGTTGCCGTCGCCGCGAGAAAGGCAGTCACTATTGAAGGGGCATAGGCGTAGGCATTAGGCAACCACAGGTGTAGCGGGAATAGTGCCAGCTTTAAACAGACTCCAACAATTAAAAAGGCAAATGCGGCAAATACGGTGCGAGTTTGGTTAACTTCTGCGAGTCGATTGGCGAGATCCTCCATATTCAGCGTGCCGGTCATCTGGTACAGCAGACCGATACCGATCAGAATAAAGGTCGCGCCGATAGTCCCCATAATCAGATATTGGTAGGCTGCCCAAAGGGCACGCCTATCTTTGCCTAAAGCAATCAGCGCATAGGCTGACAGTGAGGAGATCTCTAGAAAGACGAATACATTAAATACATCTCCTGTAGAGACGATGCCAAACATTCCCGTTAATGACAGCAGGTAAAGGCTATAAAACAGCGTGTGTCGATCTGCTGGGAGTTCTTTTTGAATACTGGTTTGTGCTGCAAACAATACGATTGTGGCAACCGTTGAGATGATCAGCAGTAAAAGGGCGTTGAGTTCATCGATACGATATTCGATCCCCCAAGGTGCGTCCCAGCCTCCGAGCTGATAGGTAATAGTGCCAGAGTTCATCACCTGTTGTAGCAGAAACATGCTGTTTAGGCAGGTAAAAGCGCAGACCAATAGGGCGAACAGCCATACCAGTTTGGAGCGGTTTAGGAACCAGCATAAAGGTGCTGCCATCAGCGGCACAATCACTTGTAAAATAGGCAGATGGGCTAACACTATGTTTTGTCCTCAGTAAGCTGATCTTGAATTTGGATCTCATCTTCTTCTATCGAGCCGTATGACTCTTTGATCCGAACGACCAGTGCGAGCCCTAGGGCGGTTGTAGCAATACCGACCACAATAGCGGTGAGAATAAGCACATGGGGGAGGGGGTTGGAGTAGCGGCTCACGCCTTCGGCCAAGATTGGTGCGCTACCACTATCAACATTGCCCATACTGATGTAAAAGATAAAAACTGAGGTTTGAAAAATCGTTAAGCCAACTAACTTTTTGATTAGGTTGCCATGAGCGATAACGATATAAAAACCAATCATCATCAGTAATATCACGATCCAGTAGTTATAGAGTCCGAGTACCATCATCTCTCCTTACTGTTTTGTTGTGCTTCTCTGCGGCCTGCAAAGTTGAAAAAGATAATGACCATTACCGAGGCCACAGTGCAGCCGACGCCGAGCTCAATCAGCAAGATCCCTAAGTGTTGGCCTGCAATTGGATCGTCTGCTAATACGTTGTAATCTAAGAAATTACCGCCATTAAACAGCGAGAGCACGCCAACGCTGGCGTATAGCAACAGGCCGATAGCTGCAATCAGTTGGATAAGCGATTGATCAAAGACACGTCTTGCAGTATCTAGCCCGAATAACATGGCATAGAGGATGATTGCGGCGGCAAAGATCACACCCGCCTGAAATCCACCTCCAGGGCCAAAGTCGCCGTGGAACTGTACATAGAGTGCGAACAATAGAATGAAGGGGATTAATGCCTTGCCAATAACTCGTAGCACAATATGTTGCTCATGCATCTGCTCTGGCTCATCTAAGCTACTATCATCTAAGCGATTTGATTTACGGCGTAGAGGCAATGACAATAGTGATAACACCCCAATGCCAGCGGTAAAGATAACGGCGACTTCACCTAAGGTGTCAAATGCTCGATAGCTCGCCAGCACCGAGGTCACAATATTAGGTACACCCACTTCTTGCAGCGAGTCGTTAATATAGCGAGGTGCGACATGTTGATGAATAGGGGCATCGAAACTGCCAAAGTAAGGCATATCCATGGTGCCGTAAATTAGCATTCCACCTGTGATAAAAACCACAAGTAACGCTAGCAAAGGCTTATGACGCTTAGGTGCTTCGGTGCGGCCTGTCATGGTGATGGCTGCCAGCATCAGTAAACCTGATATACCCGCGCCGACAGAGGCTTCGGTAAAGGCCACATCCACCGCATCTAAAACAACAAAGAAGCTTGCAGATAGTAAGCCATAAATCCCCGTCAACATGACCACTGCCAACAGATCTTTTGTCCGAACAATGGCGATAGCAATCACGACGAGAAAGCTTAATAGAACGACATCAACTATGGTTTCGATGGCTTGCTCCCTCCCTTGTCGCTTGGCTCATAAAGCACGGGTTCTAAATTATTACGTAGAGCGGTTTTGGCTAGTGCATGACTTGCGGCTGGGTTAATTAATAGCGTAAACAGTAAGATCATTATCAACTTAAGCAGTACCAGTCCCGCAGGGTTTTGCAGCATTAGGCCTATGAGTATCATCCCTGCACCTAAGGTGTCGGTGACCCCGACCGCGTGCATGCGAGTATAAAAATCAGGGAAGCGTAAGATACCAATACCGCCAGAGAGACATAGAAAGCTACCGAGCAGCAAACATAATCCACTCGCTATTTCGAGTAAGAGGTTCATTGTTTACCCTCCTTGGTTGAGGTTTGGTCTTGATTGTGGTGATTGAACTCTACAGAGTCAGAAAAGCGCAGTACGCCGATAACACTGATAAAGTTAATCAGGGCGTATACGAGAGCGATATCTAAAAACTCGGGACGTCCCATTAAAAAGCCCAGCACCGAGATAAGTAGAACGGTTTTGGTGCCAAACATATTGAAGGCTAAGATCCGGTCGTATAGCGTTGGCCCCACGATGCAGCGAATGATTGCGAGGAGCATGACGACGAGAATGGCGATAGTGGCTGCAGTTAACATCTGTTTTCCAATTCAGTTACCCGGCGATCCATCTTGCCAGCTTTTAAGGTATCAATATTTTCTTTGCTCAATGCGTGGATGATGATGCGATCACCGACTAAGCCCACAGCTACAGTGCCCGGCGTTAAGGTAATGGAGTTGGCGTAGATAACCTTGCCAAGATCTGTGCGTTGAGTGGCGTCTATCGTGGCGAGCGTTGGGGAGATGCTGCTATTACCAAGCCAAATGTGTTTGACCACAGAAATATTGGCAATAATGATCTCTTTAGCTAGCCACAGCATATATCCGGGCATTTTTGCAGAAAGATGAATCGGCAGAGATTCGTGGTCGATCACATTCATCCTGTTTGCAATATATAGCACCAGCAGGATAGAAGCGGCCCCAAGGGACAGCAGCAGTGGGTTGCTGTAATTTGAGTTAATCCACCAAAAGAGCGACAGGATTAAGCAGAGGATTAGTACATGGCTCGGCAAAAACCTAGTGTTCTCTTCTGGCGTTAATTTATCGTCATTTAGACTCATTTTCTCGCCGTTACCAATAAGGTTATTGGGTTGGTTAAGTGACGGTTCATGCTGTGCCATTACATTCCACCTGTGATTTGGTTGCTTACGAACATGAGGATTCCACTTCGAGCGCATCGAAAATTTGAGAGTGTAGCAACGGCATCGATTCGATTGGATGTGATAAATGTCCAACGAGGCGCTCTGCTAAGTGCTCAATATTTTCATTCTTAGGCAAACATAATGGGATCGGTTGTTCTGTCGAGATATGATTTCCAACTCTGGTTCGATAGGCTCTATCTAAAAATACGCCAGATGTTTCACGTAAGACATAATTTGATTTTGTGGTTAACGAACCCGCTAGAAATCCCTGAATATAGTAAATACAAGAACTTGTATCGAGGTTTTCAGACGTATTCTTAAGCGCCATACAAGATTTAAGTACTGCTTGTTCTTCATTTGTAGGAACGATTGAGTCTGCAAGTAATGAAAAGGATAAGGTTACTGTTAATAGTATTGGTAACTGGCTGCGCTTCATTAAAACCTCATATTTATATGTTATTTTATTCGAGACTCATAAATGCATAGCAAGCAAAAATAGTCATATCTCACTGATAGGCTTTACATATTAACAACTACTTGGCGCTCAAATGCAACAAAATGTTTACCTGCTTGTTGTACTTACTTCTTATCTATCTATACGGTTGATTGTTATCTGCTTATAACTCATATTCTAATCTTGGGTATCATCATTTTTTGTCCCTAACAGTTAAGAGTAAATGACTAGCCAGTGTAAACTCGGATATTGCTGTTTTATTCATCGTAAATAACGAGGTGTCTTTGCATTCTATTGTTTTTGATGGGTTATTTGTTTGTGGCGAATGAAGGTTTGCTACTGTGGGGCAGATAATTAAGTTTTGATTTATGTTAAGTTAAGCTTGTTTGTGGTTTGTTTAAGCTTATTTTAAGTTTTGAGTTGGTCTAATTTATAAGTCAGGACGGCGTTGCTGCCTAAATCGAGGGAAGTATTTGGTTGGACGAATCTGCCATCAAGGATCGCTATCTGAGACAAGGATGTATCAGTATAAGCAACCCATCAGCCCTAAGTTGAGCTTGCGTGATTATTATGCACAAATCGGTGAAGCTCTGGTTGGTGTTAAAGCGATGAACAATGCCACCCTAATTGGAACCTCTGTGTATCTCAGTTAGCCATTTATTTTTAAGGTCTTTTAAACAGCGCGCTACAAATTAAAAAAATTAGCCTGACATAGAATCTTGAACGCCCTCTGAAAGATAGCAAAAGGACGCCATTCAGCGTCCTTTTTTAGCATGTTCAATAATAGATCTATTATACCAACGGCATTAAATATGTCATGCCATTGGTATTAGTCAGCCTGCATCCAATCGACCTTAACCCCGGCTTGGTCGAACATATCTTGGCTAATTTTAATCTTATCTGCCCAGCGTGATAAAAAGTCTTCGCTTGGTTGTGGGCTATGGACTGTGCTTAAGCCTGTTTGGATTATCTTGGCTGCACAGTTAGGGCAGGGAAAATGTGTCACCCAAATCTCGCAGCCGCTAAGGTCGCGCTTGGCATAGAGAATGGCATTCTCTTCAGCATGTAGGGTTTTTAGCAGCTTCATCTCGCGGTTGTCGGTTTCAGCGCTGTCAGAGATGCCGTGTGGGTAGCCGTTAAAACCTAGCGAAACGATTCGGTTATCTTCAGTTATCACTGCACCCACTTGAGTGGAGGGATCTTTACTCCAAGATGCAACGAGCTCGGCCATCTGTAAAAAACGTGTCGCCCATTTTGTCATCATCGAATTGAACCTCCTAAATCTTTACTATGAAATAAATCGCTTAAATTAGCCGTTATTCTCTATGCAGAACAATGATAAATCAACAAATAACCCGTGATTAGGGCATAACAGCTATCAGAGTTTGCACTTGGTGACTGTTTATCGCATTTCTTTGATATACCCCTGCGATCCCGCCCAACACTTGGGTTTATGATAATTGTCTATTTTGCACAACAGAAGTTGCTCACAGATGACTCGTATTAATCAAGCAAGGCTCGTTGAACATTTTATCTCACTGGTGAAAGTCGACAGTGAATCAGGCAATGAAAAAGCGGTGGCAGAGGTGCTAACAGAGCAACTCGGTCAGCTAGGTTTTGAGGTGACTCAGCTTGCTGTACCTGGCGAGATCACTAACGGTTTTAATCTCTATGGCAAGTTAACTGGCTCACTTGAAGGCAGTATCGTTTTCAGTAGCCATATGGACACAGTAACGCCGGGCATCGGCATTGAACCTATTATCGAAGACGGCATCATTCGCGCTAAAGGCGACACCATTCTAGGCGGCGATGACAAATCGGGTATTGCTGCGGTTCTGGAAGCTGTTCGCAGTATTCAAGAGCGCGGCGAAGCCCATAAAACCGTTGAAGTGGCCTTTACTGTATTTGAGGAGCGCGGCATGCACGGTGCTAAGCACTTTGATATCAGCAAGATAGAATCTAAACAGGCAATCGTACTCGATTCAGGCGGCCCAATAGGCACCATTATTACTACTGCGCCGGGGCAGCAAAGCCTGAAAGTGACCATTAAAGGCAAACCTGCTCATGCGGGACTCGAACCTGAAGCGGGGGTTAACGCGTTAACGGTTGCTGCCGATGCGATTAGCAAGATGCAGCTTAGTCGTATCGATGCTGAAACCACGGCTAACATTGGTGTAGTGCGCGGCGGTCAGGCAACTAACATTGTGATGCCTGAGCTTTATATCGAAGCTGAAGCTCGCTCACTCGATGATGACAAGCTAGCTAAGCAAGTGGCTCATATGGTGTCGACCTTTGAGGCTGCAGCAACTGAGCACGGTGCTAGCGTTGAGATTGAGTCAACTCGCTCTTATAACGCTTATCATATCTTAGACGATGACGCGCACGTGGTTGAAGTTAAAAATACGTTTGCAGCCATAGGTATTGACGCTATGACTAAGCCTACGGGGGGAGGTTCAGACGCCAATATCTTTAACGCGAATGGCTTAAAGACGGTTAATTTGTCGACGGGCATGTCGAAGGTGCACACCACAGATGAGTTCATTGCGGTAGCCGATTTGGCGGCAATTACTGAATTTGTTCACTGTTACCTAACTCGTTAATCACTGATTTTAGTGACATAAAATCTCGGCCTAGGCCGAGCTTTTACGGATGCAAATAGTAGGCTAAAGCTTAGAATAAGTCAGCGTTAAGCCATAAGTGACACAAGATACTTGCGGCATAACCTAGTGCAATGACTGGCATCCATTTTAGGTGGCCAAAGAAGGTGTATTTGCCGTGGGCTGCGCCCATGAGTGCTACACCAGCCGCTGAACCGATTGACAGCATACTGCCGCCCACGCCTGCGGTAAGAGTCACCAGTAACCAGTTGCCTAGGCTGAGTTCTGGTTGCATGGTAAGTACAGCAAACATCACTGGAATATTATCCACAATTGCCGATAGCACGCCGACCATCACGTTAGCCCAAACCGGGTCCCACTGGTTGTACATCACATCTGACACCATGCCGAGGTAACCCAGTAAACTTAAGCCACCGACACACATCACTACGCCATAGAAAAACAGTAAGGTGTCCCACTCGGCGTGAGATACACGTTTAAATACATCAAATGGCACCACTGAACCTAAGCGTTTTAGCGCGGCTTCATCTTTATTAGCCAAGGCAACGGCTTTCTTTTTCTCTAAAGAGCGCGGCAGGGTTTTTCGTAGGTAAAAACCAAAGAACTGTAAATAACCTAGGCCCATCATCATGCCGATAACTGGCGGGAAGTGGACTAAGGCGTGGAAGCTAACCGCGGTGGCAATGGTTAGAATAAATAGTGCGACAATTCGTTTGGCGCCACGTTTTAGCTCTACCTTTTCATTAGTGCAATCGGGCTTAGTTTTAGGTACGAAGAACGACATAATGATTGCTGGGATTAGGTAATTAACCAGCGATGGAATAAATAGGTCTGTGAACTCCATAAAGTTCACTAAGCCTGTTTGCCAGACCATCAAGGTGGTGATATCGCCAAATGGGCTGAATGCCCCGCCAGCATTAGCGGCGATGACGATATTGATACAGGCAATATTGATGAATTTAACATTGCTGCCACCGACCTTCATTACCACTGCGCACATTAACAATGCCGTGGTCAGGTTGTCGGCTATGGGGGAGATCACAAAGGATAGAAATCCTGTTAGCCAAAATAAGGTGCGGAAATTAAATCCCTTACTGACCATCCATGCCTGCAGACTATCAAACAGGCGCCTTTCTTCCATGGCGCTGATATAGGTCATTGCCACCAGTAAGAACAGCAATAGCTCAGAGTATTCCAGTAAATTATGCTCTAAGGCTTGTTTAGCTACTTCAATTTGGCCTTGTTGCTGATAGGCAAAACCTATCATTAGCCAGATAATACCTGCCGCTAACAGTACAGGCTTTGATTTACGTAGCTGTAAATACTCTTCTCCCATCACTAAACAATAAGCCAGAAAAAATATGATTAATGCTGCATAACCTACACCCGATTGTGTTAGATCCAATCCAGCGTCGCTGGCAAAGGCGGGTGTCGATAGTGCTAAGGATATTATGGCTAAAATTAGTTGACTGACTTTCATGTGACTTCTCGACTCCTTGAAGGCATTAAGTAGTTTTAGAGCAATGCGCTATCACCTCAATAAAATTGACAGCCTGCGCATTGTTAAGTGATGGTGTGGATTTTGTTGCGTATTTTAACGTGTTCGCAGTTAACAATACAGGTGTAATACATGGTTTATTGCTAGTACTTTAGTGTATGAACAAACTAAGGGTATGCCGTAGCGGGATATTCTGCTGACGCTAGTGTTTTAAGGGGGGTATTGACTAGTATTCGTTTGAAATGAAGCTTTTAAAAGTAGATTTGGTGACTAAGCCAGTTGACTAAGCCAGTTGACTAAGCCAGTTGACTAATCCAGTTGATAAAGGCGCGGTTTCGATTGACCGCGCCGGAATTAATTTGCCTCGATACTCTTAGCGACGAATAAGTTTAGCGACGAATAAGTTTAGCTGCCGATAAACGTAGCGACAAAGTTACCGACGTTACTGAAGCTTGCTATACCCATTCCTAACACTATCACAATCCCCATGATCGACAGGTAAAGCGGGTGCTTGTAATCACCGACAATATCTTTGCGGCGAGTGGCTATAAGCATAAATGCCAGTACTACAGGCAGAATAAGGCTGTTGATCAAGCCTGCCAACATCAACAATAGGATTGGCATGTCCATCATTACAGTGCCGATGCTAGTGAGTGCGATAAAGCCGATGCAGAAGTTTCTCTCGTTGCGCTCAACTACTGGGAATAGCGTTTTAATCAACGATGTCGCCATATAGGAGTTACCGACAACCGAGGTAATTGACGCTACAAATAACACTAAGCCAAAAATAAAATAACCTACATCGCCAGCGCCTTGTTTGAATGCATCGGCTGCGGGGTTATTAGCATCTAATACGCCCCCTGCTGCAATTACGCCAAATACTGCTAGGAAGAGTAAAATACGGATCACCACCGCAATGGAGATGCCAGCCCATGCCGCAGATTTAATTGCACCAATCTGTGCCTGTCCTTTTAGACCTATGTCTACCAATCTCTGTGCGCCAGTGTAGTAACCACCAACGGCTCCACCAACGATAGTCAACGTCGGCAACAGCATATTGCTAATATCCATCGGTATGACGGCGGCGGTTAAGGTTTCGGCCATTGGTGGCAGGCTCGTCATAGCGACGTAAGCGATTAAAATAATCATAAACAGGCCTAGGTAGCGGGCCATTTGATCCATGCGTTTAGATGCATTGTGAACCACAAACAGTAAACCACTGACTACGCCGGTGAACAGTGCGCCCCAAGTGGTATCAACACCTGTGAGCACGTTAATCCCCAGCGCAGCACCACTGACGTTGCCAAAGTTAAATGCCACCGCGCCCAGTGCCAGTAAAATACCGATAAAGTAACCAGCACCTGGAGCAATTTTATTGGCAATATCTTGAATACGCAGACCAGATACACCGACGATGCGCCATAGGTTCATCACTATCGCGAAGGTGATAAACATGGATGCAAACACAGGAAAGGCCATGTCTATCTTGTAAATATTGGTAAAAACAGCGGTTTGGGTTAGAAATCCTGGGCCAACAGAGGTTGTCGCCATTAAAAAGGCCACACTAAGAATCGCTTTGTTGTTCCAAGCTGGAGGTGGTGAAGTTATCGCTGAGGTATTGGCTGTTTGGCTGATCATGCTGCTCTCAAAAGTAGTTGTCTCTCAATTTATAAAAATAGAGAGGCAACTGACCGAGATCAGCTGACATAAAGCAAAAACGTGGAATAGAACTGGCCGCAGCGGACCATGTTTTTGCTGGGGGCGGATATTAATGACTCGGTAAAAACAAGTCAACTATTTAGTGAGCAATTTCAGACAGCTAGCCAGTTATTTTATTATCGAGTTGGTCATTTTAATTTAAATATAAGCTTATAACGGAAGAAACCAACCATAGCCGCCATCTTTAATGGCATGCTTTGTCGCTCTTATTAAGCTTTAGGCATTGCGGAAGTAGGGCGTTGCTATGCCTCGCGCTAGAGGTATAGCAACTCGTTTATCAACGTGGCTCTACTCTTGCCGTATTACCATCGACATTAATTTGTACAGCTTCACCTTGTTGGAAAATCATGTTTGGATTAACTTCTTGAACAATAGAAATAACGCGTCCATCATCCAAGCGAATCGTCAGGTTTACGCCATTGCGTTCACCTGTTTTATCTGCGATTTCGCTACCAGCGTATCCACCAGCGACACTACCACCAATCGCCGCAATATCCGATCCCGCTCCGCCGCCAATCTCGGAGCCTAGGATCCCTCCTATTGCTGCGCCAGCAATCATTGCTATAACGTTTGTTTTATCTGATTCTGCAATCGTCACCGGTTCAGCTTTGACTATCGTGCCGTAATACACCTGCCCAATTGTTTGTGTTTCTGCTGCGCTGTAAGCGTCCCCATACGGGTTGGGGCTGGTGCATCCCGCTATAGTCGCAAGCGACATAGTGAGTAGAACTGCCAAGTTGATTTTTTTTGTCATGGGAACTCCAAAGCCTAGAGGCGATACAAAAGTATAGGATCGCCGAGACGGTTTTGCTGTGGAGACAAGGCTGAGCGCGCATTATTTGCACCGAGTATTAATTATATAAGGAAAACTGTTACTTACTCCGCATTAAAGTTTCTAAGTCCTTATGCTCAATCGCTATTTTTTGACTACGCTTGTATCAAATGACTAAAGGAGACATGGCTGTGTCTATTACTGAATATCTGTATTTGGGCATGATTGCGATTATAAGCGGTATCGCGCAGGCGACAGTCGGTGGCGGCGGACTATTGCAACTACCGGCATTATTTAATGCTATGCCAGGCGTCGCTATTCCAATTGTGATTGGTACCAACAAGCTAGCGATGCTGGCAAGTGGTGTTAATAATGTTAGGCGCTATGCATTTTCAATGGATTTACCTTGGCGCTTAATTGTCCCTGCCATCATAAGTGGCTGTATATTTGCTTTTATTGGCTCCTCCTTGCTAGATGATGTGTCAGAGTCTTGGTTTAAGCCTATTTTATTAGTGATTATGATTGCACTAGCTATCTATACCTTCCGTAATAAAGAGATGGGAGAGAAGACCGTTGAACCATTGTTTCACCACCACCAAAGGGGAGTGAGTGCGGTAATGGGAGCCATGCTTGGCTTCTATCAAGGCATGTTTGGTCCTGCAACGTTAACCTTTATCATACTCGGTAATATTCGTGCCTTTGGTATGGATTTTCTTCATGCGATGGCGTCATCACAAGTGTTATCAACCTTGTTTAATGTCAGTGCGTTAGTTTGGTTTATCAGTCATGGGTATTTTGATATTAAACTGGCGTTAATTATGATGCTTGGCACTCTTATTGGCTCGCAAATAGGTACACGCATAGCGTTGAAGGGAGGCAATAAAGTTATCAAAATTCTGTTTGTTATGATGTTACTGATTGAGATTGGCCGTTACTCTTGGGCTCTTTTTCTATGAGTTCAGTAAGCTGGTGGCCTAGCGTTTACGTTTTTGTTCGATATGGATTTAGCTTTAGTGAGTTAAGAAAGGCTGCCATTAACCGTCATATAGGCATAACTTACTTATAAGACTCTGGGTTATTGTCGTTCAATAGCGGCTTGTTATTTCTTCAGGTGTTACATATTTTTTTGTTGTAAGCATGGCAATAAGAATAACTTACTACCATGTCAGCTTACGAACATGACTAATATTTATTAGTCTTTATGGCCTGTTGGATTTCCACCATGTTGAGTGTGAGGATGGCTTTTTTCATGATCTCGCGTTTGATGATGATCTTTATTGTGCTTATGTTCATGCTGATCGTCGTACTTATCGCCGTCGTTGTACTTACGTTCCATACGCTCATGTTCAAATTCTGCAGTATGTTGATGGCCATGATCATGACCGTGGTTATGGGCTTGGTGATCTTTGTTCTTTGTCTCATCGTGATTGGATTTGTTACTCATTATTACACCTATAAAGTAGATAACTCACAGTTGATGAGTCTAGGTTGCGCTTAAGCTAAAAGCAAAATTGTGACATGGATCAACTTTAATTGAGGGAGGGTATTAATTAAAAATCATCAATATTTTATCTTACAAGAACAAACACGCATCACGCCTCTTTTGGGGATCCTTCAAGCTGGTTTATCTACGCATCACTTCTTGGTTATTGTCGGGTTAAGTTTATCGATTTGGCATTGGCATTGGCATGGCCTTGGCAAGACCTAAAGCAAGTAGGTCAATATGCAAAAGTGATTACTCCAAGTGTTGCTATACTTTTCTCACACGACTTCTTTACACTCAGCATCGCAGAGAAACGATAGATGGCTATTACCAAACTTGATGACAACACCGCGCTTATTGTAATTGACTTGCAGTATGGGATTGTTGCTCTGCCAGAACCTCAAGCTGTACAGCGGGTTATTAACAACGCTAATCGCTTGATTGAAGCTTTTCATCATCGTCATTGGCCTGTTGTACTGGTTAATGTTTCTGGTCGTCCCAGTGGGCGAACAGATCAAGCACCTAGCTCCGGTGGCGCTCAAGATAACGGGTCAACACTCATTGATGATTTAATCAGGTATAAAGAGCAGTTATTGATCACCAAGCGAACTTGGGGGGCATTTAGCCATACGGATCTGCATGTAAAACTGCAGGGATTAGGCGTAACACAAGTTGTTATTGTCGGCATTGCTACCAGTATGGGAGTCGAGTCTACTGCAATGCAGGCCTATGAACTTGGCTACAACGTAACACTATGCACCGATGCAATGACGGATGTGTCACCGGATAACCATACACATGCCATAAGGGCGACTTTCCCTAAGCTGGCAGAAACGGGCATAACTGAGGAGGTTTTGACTAAAATCACGCGGTAGTGGTGTATTCCCCACATATTCAAGGCTTTTTATGGGCAGGTTACCGTATTTGAAGAGCCCCCCATTAAGTAAAGCCAAACATTGGCCCCACTTATCAAGTGGCCATATTTGAGCCTCTGCCTATAATCAAAGTGCTACTTAATTTATTGACTTGAGTATTGTTATGCTGAGTTGTAAACTTTTTGCCTAGACTTTTCCTGCCGCTCAAGTCAAAACACCTTAATTAGGTTTGATTAACTATATGGTCATTAAGAAAGATGAAAACAATAGTTTAGATGAAACTGATGTTTGCCATGAGTGTGATCTTACCGTATTGATCCCCAGATTAGCCGTAAACCAAAAAGCGCTTTGCCCACGTTGTGGTTACCTTTTGACCGCTAACCGCACAAACTCTTTAGAGCGTGTGTTTGCATTTTCCATTTCTGCTTTAATTTTTTTATTACTATCATTTCCATTTGGGTTTATTTCATTTGAATATAATGGTCTGGGAGATAGCATTAAGCTCTTGGACAGTGTGAGTATTCTTGTTGATAATGGTTATGCTTGGCTTGCCATTATCGAAGTTATTAGCGTGTTTATTATTCCTAGTGTTATTTTGATGTCTCTTAGCTATTTAGTCTTTTTTCTCAGGCAAGGTCGCTATCCTGTTAACGGGCTTATGCTCACAAGATTCATATTCAAATTGATCCCCTGGAATATGGTTGAAATATTTTTAATCGGCACCTTAGTGAGCTTTGTGAAAATTATTTCGATAGCAGAAATTGGTTTGGGCACGTCCTATTTTGCATTCATCTTATTTTCACTTTCAATGACAGCGGCATTATTACACTTGGATAAAAGAGTATTTTATCAAGCGATAGCCATGAGCTTAACAGCAAAAGCACTGCCGCAAGTGGTAGAGTCCGCTGCAGCTAAGTCTGTTAAAGCTGAGTCAGTTAAAGCTAAACAAATAGAGTTAACGCTGGTGGAGTCAGAGTTAGTGGGATCAGAATTAGTGGGGGCAAAATTAGACGCGCCAGAGGCTGGGAGCCAAGTAAAAAGTGGCCGCGATAAACAACAAGCTAACAGCCTATCAATCCAAAAAACCTGGGCATTTATTATTACTTCAATTTTGCTGTATATCCCAGCTAACTTATTGCCAATAATGAACACTGAGTTTTTAGGTCAGAGTGAGCCCAATACCATCATCGGTGGTGTGTTATTACTCTGGCAAGAGAAGTCATATCCTATTGCGATAGTGGTGTTTATTGCTAGCATCATGGTCCCGATAACCAAAATTGTCATCCTTATCTGGTTAAACTACAGCGTGCAAACTCACTCTGGTCAGTTAGATCATCAACGTATATTTTTGTACCGCGCAGCAGAGTTTATTGGTCGCTGGTCTATGATGGATATATTTGTGGTGATTACACTAACCAGTTTGGTTCAGCTTGGGAATACTATAAGCATTATACCTGGGCCCGCTAGCCTAGCTTTCTCTGCTGTCGTGATCATGACGATGTTGGCTGCAATGAGCTTTGAGCCGAAATTAATTTATAACGAGTATCAACATTTATGAAATCACAACAGCCCCTTGATGCAGAGATTAAAACGGTGAAAACAATCTCTAAGGTTTGGTTCGTACCTATAGTCGCGCTGTTGATTGGTGGCTGGATGGTGTATTACCACCTCAGTAACCAAGGTCCGGCTGTGACCATTTTGTTTAATTCGGCAGAGGGGATGGAAGCTGGAAAAACAAAAATAAAATCCAGGTCAGTCACTATTGGTCAGGTGGAAACCATTAAGCTCAATGAGCAAGATGATGGCGTTATTGTGACAGTAAGAATGTCAAACAATACTGAAAAAATGCTGGTGAAAGACAGTAAATTTTGGGTGGTGAGCCCTCAAATTGCCCTGTCAGGGGTCACGGGCTTAGATACATTAATATCCGGTGTGTATATTGAACTTTCGCCGGGCTTATCTGAGCAACGTAGCAAAGAATTTACCGCGCTAAATTCTCCGCCGATAACCCCCAAGGGAACGCCTGGCTTACATGTCACATTAAACAGTGATAAGCAGTTTGCTTATTCGCAGGGCGACCCGATTATTTATAAAGGCTTAACCGTCGGTAAAATTGAAGAGGTGCACTTTAATATTAAAGATCGCGCCGTCTATTACAATGCATTTATTCATGCGCCATATCATGAGCTACTCACAAGTAACACCCGATTTTGGGATGCCAGCGGTTTAGTTGTCGACCTCAATGCCGAGGGGATTTCACTTAAAACAGGCAGTATTCAAACCATATTAACGAATGGGGTGACCTTTGGCATACCGAAGGGGATGCCATTAGGCGCTAAAATTCCCGATCTCGACTCCTTTGAAGTTTATTCTGATTATCAAGGGGCGAGTAATGCGCGCTATAAATACTCATTAGAATATGTGATGTTAGTGAGTGATACGATTCGAGGTTTAAGTGTCGGTGCACCAGTTGAGTATCGTGGCGTGACTGTCGGCGAGGTGTCTTCGGTTGAGTTAATCACGACAGATCCAAGCGCTTTGTACAGTGATAATGTTCGAATTCCGGTGCTCCTCAGTATTCAGCCGGGGCGAATTGGCTTACCTGATAATGAGCAAGGTGTTGCCTTGATGAAGCAGCATAATACGCTCTGGATCCAAGAGGGATTAAGGGCCAGCTTAAAAACAGGCAGCTTACTAACAGGAAGCATGTTTGTTGAATTGCAGCATTTTGATTTACCACGAATCGAGAAGCTTGAAACCTATAAGAAGTATTCTGTGATCCCAACGGTTAAAGACCAGTATTCACAACTAATTGATAAGGTTGAGCTGTTTGTCGATAATCTGAATGGGTTACCGTTAGATGAGATGACAAGTAATGCTAATGTCACATTAGTTAATGCTGCAAGTCTGCTTAGCGAGCTGCAGCATACGAGCCAAAATCTAAATAAGCTCTTGGTCAGTGCTGAGCAACAAGGTTTAGTTAAGCAGTTAAGAGTTGCATTAGAGAGTTTTGCTACGCTGAGTCAGGATTTCTCTTCAGGATCTCAAGGCTATGAGCAGTTGCAGCAAGCGATGAAGAGTATTTCAGATGTGATGTATGAGCTTAAGCCTTTACTAGAGCAGTTAAAGCATAAGCCAAATGGGCTCATATTTGATTCTGGCAGCCAAGACGAAGAACCCAAAAAATATTCAGAGGTTAACCAATGAGACTCATTTTAATCAGTTTAATCGGCGTAGCCTTGTTTCTTACTGGCTGCAGTTCAGCGTCAAACACCAGCAGTTATTACTTATTAAATAGCCACACGTCAGCTGGCGTTACGGCACCTGACTTAAGTAAGCGCGCTGAAGCAAGTAAGGTCGGTGAGCTAAGTGAAAAAGCCAAGGTTGAGCTTACGGTGCAATTGGCTGAATACTTAAACTCGCCTTATATTGTGATGCAAATTAATCAGCACAAACTAAACTATGCCAGTTTTCATATGTGGGCGGAACCATTAGCCGATGAAACCTTAAAAGCGTTACAGCTTGATTTGAATGCTTTAAGCAACACGCTCAAATTTGTCAGCAAAGCAAAAGCGAGCGAGACCAATAAGCAAGCCCATCTATCAATCCAAATCGATTATTTTTACGTGACAGCACAATCTAAGGTGGTGTTGTCTGGGCGCTATCAATATAACAGCAGCTCTGAAATGGAAACTGAATCAAAGAGGGCTCAAAGTATTGAGCAAGCTTTCACCTTTGAGGAGCCATTAGAAGCAGACGGGTACTCGCAATCTGTTACCCAGATGAGAAGCTTGCTGTTAACACTCGCTAAGCAAATCACGGCTAATACCGCATACTAAATATCACATATTAATCGTGATGAGGGCAGTGCTTGAGAGGCCTGCCAATGTTACTTACTAATGTTTTTACCGTAGTTTTTAATATGAGTTTCTAGCATAGTTTCTAGAACCTAAAAGCTCGGCCTAAGCCGAGCCTTATCATGTGCAGGTTAATACACAAACCTCAAAACAGATGACTGTTGAGCATAAGGTGG
Source organism: Shewanella sp. 125m-7 (assembly GCF_052977045.1). NCBI lineage: Bacteria > Pseudomonadati > Pseudomonadota > Gammaproteobacteria > Alteromonadales > Shewanellaceae > Shewanella > Shewanella sp. 125m-7. The sequence goes on along the minus strand of NZ_JBRILQ010000037.1, from coordinate 21,327 downwards.
CACACAATACCTGCCGCATCCCCTAATGCAATAACTGGCATCCATTTTATGTGCCCTCCCTATTTGTGTAACAAAATTCAATCTACTTATCAGCTGCTACACTGTACACAGAGCATAAAATGACAAAACAAACAGACGATAAAGAGAATGATAATGCTACGAATTGTATTCATATTGGGCCTGTTACTATTTTCCTCCGATACTAAGGCGCAGGGTAATAACAGCTTTAGTAGTGAGGTGAGCCATTTTGCCGGAGGCATGGTCGCGGCAGGAGCAATGGTGGTTGTAAGCGATTACTACTGGCCTGAACAGAATCGTGCTTGGGTGGGTTTTACCGTTAGTGCTGTCGCTGGCGGCTTGGCGGAGCTATATCAATACAGTCGTGATGAAAATACGGCTGAAAATGCATTGTTAGACGCTGCATCACATGCACTTGGCTCTGCCGTCGGTGCATATATAACTGATCAGTATATTTTGTCGCCGGTTATTAGAGTAGATGAAGGTAAAGGCACTTTTGTGGGGCTAAGAGCTTCATTTGTTTTTTAAACTTTTAATATCTTAATCTTTTAATACTTGAATCTCGTGGAGGTATTGTGACTTTAAGAAGGAGCTTGAGTGGTAAAAGGTTAGAACAATATCTCTATTCTTTCTATAGGTAACGGGATGTTATATGACTCTTGCTTTCAATAAAGCGTTCCGTTCCGGCGTATCCTACGCATTTTTTAGCTTTGCTCTGGCACTGTATTTTTCATTAGTTATTAATATCCCTATTTATGCTGAATTATATAAAGTATTAAATCAAATTGATGGTGTTAAGTTTGGTTTTGTTGTTTCATTGCCGGTATTTTTTTGCTCAGCGTTAGTGTTTCTTTTCAACTTACTGAGTTGGCCAATTGTAGCTAAGCCATTCTTTATTATCTTATTAATACTTTCCAGCATGGTGAGTTACGCCGGTTATAATTATGGCGCGCTATTTGACTACAATATGATAGTTAATATCGCGGAAACAGATACCAGTGAGGCAGGGTCTTACCTTAGCGCTTACTCAACGCTTTGGGTATTGTTGATGGGGATCATACCTGCACTGATTGTGTTCATGGTGCCTGTAGGAATAAAGCAAAGCCCAGCGAAAATGTTAATGATGAAATTAACCTCTATGCTGCTGTCATTAATGGTTATCGCGGTCATTGCAGCACTTTACTACCAAGACTACTCATCTGTTGGGCGTAACAATCGCTATCTGAAAAAGTTAGTGATCCCGACGCAGTTTGTTTACAGTTCAGTTGGATATATTAAAGACACTTATTTTTCTGAGCCTATCGTGTATCGCCCAATTGGCTTAGATGCCAAGCAGGCTGATTCAGCGCTTATCATGGCCGAAACCAAACCGACATTAACGGTGCTGATTATCGGTGAAACTGCCCGTTCGCAAAATATTGAACTTAACGGTTACCCGCGAAAAACGAATGAATATACCCGTGGGCTTGATATCATTTCATTCCAAAACGTAAGTTCATGTGGCACAGCAACAGCGGTTTCTGTTCCCTGTATGTTTTCTAATATGACTCGAAAAGAGTTCAATCGCAGTATTGCTGATAACCAAGATAATTTGTTAGATGTGTTAAAGCGTGCTGGTATTTCATTATTGTGGAAGGAAAATGATGGCGGTGATAAAAACGTTGCAGCCCGTATTGATAAGGTCACCATAGAACGTGCCGACATTAACGAGTTTTGCGATGGGACCACATGTTTCGACATGGCCTTATTAGATACATTTGAGCAAGATATAAGCTCTCTTAATGGTAATCGAATGATTGTGCTTCATCTTATAGGAAGCCATGGGCCAACCTATTACAAACGTTACCCTGAACAGATGAAAACGTTTGCCCCTGATTGCCCCAGAAGCGATATTGAAAACTGCTCCATAGAAGAAATTGTTAACACATACGACAATACTATTTTGTACACAGACTATGTGCTCAGTAATACGATTGCCACGTTAATAAAGCTAGAGAAAAACTATAATACAGCACTTATTTACATATCAGATCACGGAGAGTCCCTTGGTGAGAATGGCATGTTTTTACATGGTATGCCGTATCGTTTTGCCCCTGACTATCAAACTCAAGTGCCTCTAATGCTTTGGATGTCACCTGGCTTTAAAGAGTCAAAAAATATTAATGCAGCCTGTTTAGAAAAAGCGGCTAAGAGTCATCCATATTCACACGATAACCTTTTCCATTCGGTGCTAGGCATGATGGAGGTAGAAACCCGTGAGTACCAAAGCAGTTTAGATATATTTAGTCAGTGTAAACAGTAGGTCGGCTTTTGCCTTTGCAAGCTAGGTGAGCGTTAGAGGCGTTGTAGTGCGAGAGAGCGAAGCGATAAGCTTTCTTGAATATGAGTGAGAGTCCACTAACATTTATTGCAACCGCTATTGAGCGTTAGGCCTGTATTGCCTACAATAGCGAACTTTTTATTTACTGCAATTTTATTACTACAGGCCAGGATTATGACTGACACTACATCGCAACCGACTTTACCTGATCGTCTTTCTGTTAACCCACGTAGCCCGCATCATGTGGAAGCTATTTTTGAGCACGATATCGGTATCAAGGTTAACGGTAAAGAGCGTTTTGATGTTGAAGAATACTGCATCAGCGAAGGCTGGGTAAAAGTTCCATCACACAAGGCCTTAGACCGTCGCGGTCAACCGCTGATGGTTACCGTTAAGGGTGAGGTTGAAGCGTTTTATAAATAAGCGCAAGCAACTGCCCATCATATTGGGCTGAGATGTTGAGCCTTGTCTTTAATTAAAACATTAGTTTACTGATGTTTTAAGCGGCAAGGCTTTTTGTCATTTATGGGCACCTAACATAATATAGCCTCTTAACTTATTTAGCCTCTCCCTACTGCAACATTGTCTTCAATATTGCGCTCTGCAGCGACAAGATAGTATTTATTCAAATCTCCATCTCAACCTAAACCTTAATCTCAACCTCAATCTGAAACTCAATACCAGTACCCGTCTAGAACTCAATATAAACAGGCATTAACCATTGCGTCTGCCCTTAGCCGATCACAGCACGCTGACATAATCTGATGGGGGTAACGGCCACTTTTAGTTAGATATCAATGCTTATGGCTTATGGCTTATGGGTTATGGGGATGGACATTTTTTACACCTTACTTTGCATCTTATAGTAACTACTTTTACTTCTCTTCACTTCAGCTAGGCTAATGTTGAACTATATTTCAAATAGGCTCATTTACCTATGCTTACCATTTCCGCTTCAGCGGCTCAGCTATGGGTGTATCGGCTAGACCAATCTCCTCATACAATAAAGATGAAGAATTATGCCAACAAATAAAGATACAGCAGAAGGCGCTTCCGAAAATACTCAGGAAAAAACGGTTGCCTCTTCTAAGCGAGTCACGTGGATTTTATTAGTTATGGTATTTTTACTGTGGATTTATACGCTGTGGGCTGATCGTGTGACTCCCATGAATAATCACGCCAGAATTAACGCTCAATTGATCCAAATCACTCCTCAAGTCTCCGCTGATATTTACAAGGTATCTGTGGTCAATAATGCAGAGGTCAGTCAGGGGCAAGCCCTAGTTGAATTAGACAATGCGCCTTTTTTACTAAAAGTTACCGCAGCTCGTCTGCACTTGCAGCAAACGAGTTTGTCATTAGGGGCGGATTCGGCGGGGATCCAAGAGGCTCAAGCCAACTTAGTGGCTAGCCAAATAAAACGTGACAATGCCTATAAACATACTCAGCGAATGACGGCGTTAGGCCGCACTGGGGTGATCAGCAAACAATCTTTAGATGACAGTCAAGATCAGCTTAAAGATGCCGAAGCAATGGTCGTGCAAGCTAAGGCTGCGCTTGAACGCTCAAAAAAAGCCCTTGGACCAAAAGGAGAAAATAATCCTCAACTACAAAGCGCGCTAAATCAGCTCCATCAAGCGCTACTTGAGGAGTCATATTGTCACCTGCAAGCACCTGGCGATGGTGTGATTACTCACCTTAATTTGGCTGCGGGGAACTTTGCCGTAGCGGGCCACCCTTTAATTACCTTTATCAATAACAAGCACACTTGGATCACCGCGATGCTGAGGGAGAACTCGCTCATTTATCTGAAACCGGGTACTCCAGTTAAAATCGTATTTGATGCCTATCCCGGCCAAACCTTTCGTGGTGAGGTGCAATCTATAGGTTGGGGCAGCAGTGGTAATGGCAATTTACAAACTGATCAAACGACGGGATTATTGATCTCTCCTGATGGCTTGCAACACTCGCAACGTTTTCCGGTCAATATCAATCTCGGACCAGAGGCCAGTGCCTTACCGCAGCGTTATGGCGCTCGAGCCATGATAAGTTTTTATCCTGGGCAGTCGACGATGGGTGAAACGCTGCTGGATATATGGACTTGGACTTGGAGCTACTTATCCTATGTTTCATAGCCGAGCTAATGCGCTGATAAGATTGGCTGTATTTCCTGTTTTATTATTATATTGGCAGGATTTTTACGGTACTCGTCTACCACTACTCGGGCCCGCTTTGGTGGCGGTTTTATTTTGCATCAGTTCACAAATGCCATCTGCAAAAATGATTTTAAAGCTAGGTGTCATCTTGTTTGTCAGTACTTGGCTACAGGGTAAAATCAGCCTATACCTATTTGATGATCCATTAATCTATTATCTGTTACTGTTTGTTACCTTCTATTGGTGCATGCAAAGAGCGCGTGAAAACCCAGCGGATATCGTATCTTCGTTTATGCTGCTTTCTTTGGTGTTAGTGACGGTATTTAGCCGCCAAAAAGGGCTTGATATCACTCAACTGCCTAAAGGACTATTTTTAGAGCTTATCTATGCCGGTTTCACGGTCTGTATAGCCTTTCTATTATTTCCTGGCGGTGAGGTTATCGCGACAACTCAAACCGTTCCAGAGGGGGCGGCGCAGACGGAGATTTGGCACCTTTTGTTTAAAGCCGCTTGCTCATTTATTTTTTTGTGGGTCTTTATCGACTTAAACTTATCTCAAGCGGCACTTATGGCGATCACTTTAACGAATGTGATTAAGGACCCTAACCCGATGAAGGGGGTAAGCTATGGTATTAACCGTCTTATCATGAACAGCGTCGGCTTGTTGTTTGCTTTACCTCCGTTGTTGGCTGCAGCCTTTGAAGTTAACATTGTTGTGCAGCTAGGCGTCGCTATCGTTTGTGCCATGTTGATGGGGATTTATGCGATGAAAAAACAAGCCAGTAACAATAATTTTCAAGTCTTATATTGTGGCTATGTGATTTTGCTTTATAAAGGCATTACTGAGAGTGGGGGTAATGCACTGCATAACGATTTTATTCGTATTGGGTCTATTTTATTTTCGGTGATGCTGGGTTTGATTATATTGCAGCTAATTCAACCTCAGACTAAAACCGAGCAAGTATCTTAGCTAGTCATATAGCGCCTATCCATTCGCCCTATGTCATTCTCGGCATTAACTTGGTCGCTAAGTCCGTTATTTTGCCCTTGTTGCGAGTATAATGGCGCTAGGCTTCATCTTATTCAAAAAGTGTCGACTTATAGGGCTATGTTCAGCAGCTCTTTACTTGCCTCGATGACTCGATGTTGCTTATTGAGCTGATTATTTAACCCTGTTATTGCAGTGTTATGCATTTAATTAGATTTATATAGAGGTTTGTTTTGTCTGCTTTTTACCATAGTTGCCGCTATTTCTTTATTCCTATTATCTTCACGGCGTTGGCGCTGATTTTTGGCGAGGTCTATCAAGCTCAGCTGCAGGTTTGGCAGGGAGTGATTGAGCAACTTCCTTTTTGGTTGCTCCCTGCCGGGATAGTGATTGCACTGCAATTTAACCGAAGTCGCTTAGCGTATCTGGCGATATTAATGCTGGTTTACTATCTGTGTTCGTCGGGTGTTTTCTTTGGCAAGCTAGCAGTGAATCAACATTCGGATCTGCTGTTGCTAGGGGGAGCGTTCACCATCACCTGGTTTGCTTTCATTAAAGACAGGGGGCTTTTGTCCCCCCATAGCTTGGTGAGAGGGCTTGGGATAATACTGAGTTTTTTGGCAGCTTATGCTTGGATCTGGGCCAACACTCAATTTAAAGCTGAATTAGATAATTACCTCACTCAGCTACTGAGTGTAGATATTCGCATACAGGCCCCTGTGTATCTCTGCGCCGCGTTAGTGTTTATTCGTGGGGTTTGGCAGGCAAACTTAGTTAACACCTCCATCTTCATCACCTTAGTGCTTTGGGCGATAAACTTTATTTCTCCAGCATTACTGCCGCAGTCTATTTCGATGACGGCATTAGCCACTATTTACATTTTGACGGTTCTGACGGATTCCTACTTTTTAGCCTATCGCGATGAACTGACTGGGCTTGCCTCGCGTCGCGCGCTTTATAATTTAGTGCTTTCACTTGGCCGTAAATACAGTGTTGCGATGCTGGATATCGATCACTTTAAGAAGTTCAACGACACCTATGGCCACGATGTGGGTGATCAGGTGTTGAAGCTGGTCTCGAGTAAAATCGGCGGCGTTCGCGGTGGTGGAAAGGCTTTCCGTTACGGTGGTGAGGAGTTCACCATTATCTTCCCCCGTAAAGACACATCATCGACGCTTGATTACCTTGAAGAGGTGCGCGAGTCGATAGAGGAATATGATATCGTGCTGCGAGATGAGAAGCGCAAGAGCCAATCAAAAGCCACACGTGGCAAGGCTCTGCAAAAAACTAAGACGGTGAGTGTCACCATCTCTATTGGTGTTGCTGAGCACCAAAGCGGTGAAAACTTTGAGCAAACCATGAAGCGCTCAGACGTTGCCCTATATAAAGCCAAGAAGAAAGGCCGCAATCAGGTTTGTACTTAATAAGCTTTTATAGCAAGGTATTGAGGCTGAGCGTAATGGTGACCAGCGTATTCGATACCTAGCAATACGAATAAGGCTCACGTAAACGGTGAGCCTTATTGTTTTCAGTTGATAAGGTATTTGTTATTCAACTTTTAGCGTCGACAGATCCCCATTTAGCTCATTCACCACACTCTGTAGTTTGTCGCTGACTAAGTCCACTTCACTCGCGAGCTCTGACAATTCATCAGCTGAGTCACTGATGTGAGTAATTTTCTCGCTGATCTCCACACTGACGGCAGATTGTTGCTCTGCTGCTGTCGCGACTTGGAGCACACTGGAATTAATCTGATTAATTCTTTCAGTGACTTCACTTAACTGTTGATAGCTTTGTTGAGTTTCATCAGCGGTTCGGTTAACTCGTTGCTGACTGGCATCTATCTGTTCAACTGCAAGGCTAACATCGTGCTGTAAACTGTTAATCAAGCTGTCTATTTCAGTGGTGGATGCCTGAGTTCGCCCGGCTAAAGTGCGTACTTCATCAGCCACAACCGCAAAACCGCGTCCCTGCTCACCGGCTCGCGCCGCCTCAATCGCTGCGTTCAATGCCAATAAATTGGTTTGTTCGGCAATACTTCGAATGGTTTCTAATATGGTATTGATATTATGACTTTGCTGAGAAACTCGCGCGATTTGCTCAGATGCAACGCTCATCTCGCCAGCGAGTGCATTAATTTCGTTGGTGGTGTTTTCGACACTGCCATGAGTATTTTTCAAAAACTCAAATGCTTCACCTGCGCCATTAGAAACATCGGTGGCTAAATTTGCGACCTCATTTGATGTGGTCGACATTTCCTCAACCGCAGCAGCTATGCTACTCGTTGCTAATTTCTGGTTCTCGGTGGCGACTCGGGTCGCTAGCGCGGTTTTAGACAGTTCGCTTGCTTCTTGAGTTAATTGTTTCGACTGGCCTTTTATCGATAACACCATCAACTTGAGTTTTTCTGCAAACGCGTTAAAGCCACTTGCCATGGTGATGAGCTCTTTATGGCTTTCTATATCAAGAGTTTGAGTTAAATCACCATCACTCTTAGATAGGCTATCGAACTTTTGCGCCATCTGTGACATGGGCTTCACAAAGCTGTTAACAAACAGATATAACAGCACCATAGCCAGACCTAGTGCAATCAGCGAGTAAGTGACCATTTTTACTGCTGTTGCTTCTGTTGCTTGCTTCATTTGCGTTATCAAGGTTTGGCTATCAGCCAGCGCCACAGCTTTAGGTTGGCGGATGACTAATGTCCACTCGGTATTAGAGGCGCTAATATTGATTTTTGCTACTGTGGTCAGATAATCAGGGCTGCTTACCTTTGCAGTCTGTAACTCTTTTGCCAGTTGCGTGTCGGCCTCGGTCAGTGGGCGGTTTAACTGTTTGCTGTGATTAGAGCTGGCCACTAATCGCTGCTGTTCACTTAATAGATTGACTTGTGCTTGCGGGAGGTCGGCGGCGATTGCCACAATCATTTTTTGTAATAAGGGTAAGTTAATATCGACCCCGACTAAGCCTCTAAACTGACCGCCGGCTGTCACGGGGGCCGCTAAGGTGGTCATTAGAACTTTTTCTCCGCCCTCTAGCTCATACCAGTAAGGCTCTATAGTACAGGGCTTTCCGGTCTCTTTACTGCATAAATACCACTCGGCTTCTCGCTGGCCAAACTCATCTCTGGTATCTAGGTACTTTTCATCTGGATCGTCGACAGGATAAAAAGCTAACTCTCCATCTTCTCTCACCCAATAGATTTCAAGCGTGCCGGTGGGTGAACTATGCTCTAAATCCCCCATAAATTGGCTATCAGTTTGGTCGTAGCCATTGGGTTCAAACTGGCTGTATATCGCACTCACCTGAGAGTTAGCGTTGAGGAATTGTTGGTTAAGCGCCTTAACCTGAGCTCGGGAAAATACATTGCCATCGGCATGTGATGAACTACTGGCTAATAGCTCAGCTAAGGTTAGCGGCACCATAAATGCGCCGTTTAAACGACTTTCAATAATTACGGCTGATTTGGCAGCAATTTCATCCAGTTTAGCTTGAGTAATGCGCTGTAAACTATCTGCCGACAACTGCTGTGACTCCGTAGCCGTCGTCTGCATTGACGTAATGCCAACCCAAGTAATAAGGAGTAATGACAACACTATTATTAAGGCCGTCGTTAGTAACAGTTTTATTTTAAGAGAAGACTTCTGCATTCTAAACACACTCTACAACTTTCAATAAACTGTATATTAAATGTTTGTTATTGAATGGTAAATAGCAGTTGTGGCAAATGGTGACTTGTATCGTTTTTGTTTTGTGGGTGTTTTTGCTTTTGTTGTTTGAGTTTGAGTTTGAGAAATGAGAGTTCAATACACTCTTAACAGGAATAATGGCAAAGTCATTTTAGCGGAAATTAAGTGAACTGTTAGGCTGACAGGCCTGATTACTATTTGGCATGCCTTTGAGTATCGATTTTAAGCAATAAATCAGATTCAAAGCGTATTATGTTTTTAACGAGTAAAAAGTGTGTTCTATCGTAGTATTTTTGTCAAAAAATATCGCTACTATTGGCAACAAGATATATATGGTTAACTTAATACAAGGAGTATTTATGTCCCTTAGCCATCAGCAGAAAGTGTACATTCCCAAGGGCGTTCGAGCCAATCAGTACATTACTGCAGAGATCATAGTAACAGATGCGTTGCTAGCTCATTTTCCGGATTACAAAACCTGTTACGAGTCTCTTAGTCGCACTATTTTTGCGTTAGGCGAGCAAGAAGAGCTATATAACCTTCATGTGATCACTAACGATAAGTTACCAGTGGTGCGTTTTCATGCCGAGGCATATTGTTTTCCAACTGAAGAACAAATCATATTTTTCTACAATCCTGAATACCATGAAGCGCAAAGCCTTCATAGTAAAGATGATTACCGAGCAAGAAAAATTAGGATTGTATTCTTGGCTACGGGTGACGAAATTCGCAGTAACTCTGCTAATTTCCATATTAAGGTGCAGACCTTCCTTGCCAAACTGATGCCTCAGTTACCAGAGCAAAATCTAAAAATCAAAATTCGCGATCATCAGCACCTGTCATATGATCTGTTCGCTAAAGCGAAAGGCAACAAAGAGAGTTATGGTTATAAGCTACGCTCAATCAGCGATAGGTATAAAGCAAGACAATGCCCGCTTCCAGAGGATCACGGTTCATTATGCTATGTTACGGTCAAACTACCGTTAAGCCGTAAACTTAAGCAGGCTATATTACCAGAACCGACCAATGACTTTACGCCTCTGTATCAGAAGCTTGAGGATGTATTTATTCAGGCGGCTTCAGCCAAACAGCTTAAACGAATTGCCATGGTTGCAAATGGGCTAACACCGCTTGTGCGTAACAGTAAATTCGATCTAGTTGATGGCACTGACGAAGTGCAAATGCTTGGTTTTGATCCTAATATCGAAGAGCAGCAGTTTATTCGTCATTGGGACGGTAGCCACTTAGTCGAAATGGTTAGCTTTACGATTGCTGCTGGCGTTAATGATTGTAAAGATGGCGCACTTGGGCGCTACTTGAACCGAGTAGAAGATGCGCTAAGGAGCCTCACGTCTGAATTAGCGTTAGACAAATCTCGTGATGAGCTGATAGTGCGATTCCACCAACATATTAGTTATCAAGCACCTGAGCAGCTACTGAGCTGATCTTTTTACTGAGCAGTTCTTATTGCTGATATAGTAAAACAGGCTTAAATCTTGGCGTGATATATTGAGTCTTGTGTACCTAAATGGTGTCATTATCTATGGTAGGCAAGGCTCTTTACATCGGGTTAGCCACAGTGGTAATACAGACTATTGACCTAAACAGATTATTGATCTAAATAGATGCTGGCGCTTGTTTGTGCATTTCTTAAAGTGGGGCAGGGCTTAAGAGCGTTATTGATGACTTGGAACTTGCACAGCGAGTCTTACTAGTGAGTGGTCGAAAAGTTACCGATAAGCTGGTTATGGCCATTGATGATCTTACCTTGGCAGGTTTCATCACAATAGATAAAGTCTATATTTCTATCTACGACATTGCCCTTCACGAGAACATGACGCAATAGTACATCACCATTTAACTGGTGGATTAGTGCATTCCAAGAAATGTTATCTTTAAAAATATTAAAATTTACTCTCATTTATACCCTTTTTGTGTTTGTTTTAGTGTGTGCTGATTTCTTTTTAGATTGGTGAAACCAAAATCGTTTTGGACCCGATGTACGAGACATGATAAACCTGATGTGTTGAAAATATATTGAAGATGGAATAAGAAAATCTAAGCTTTGTCTAAATTATTAAATGTTTAATTTGTATTTATAGGAATATAACGAAGTCTTTCAGAAACGTAATGACATATACAAAAAGCAGATGGTAGAAATGTTAATGTTTTCGCAGATACGGTATAAATTTTTATTAAAGCTGATTTTATTGAAGCTAGTTGTTAAGATTAGTTCTTAAAAGTTAGTTTAAATGACGTAAATGACCATGAAGCCATTTACGTCAACTTACGAAGTTACAGCGCGCTTACGTTAGCTGCTTGCAGGCCTTTTTGACCTTGCTCTACTTCGAAAGATACTTTTTGGCCTTCAGCCAAAGTCTTGAAACCGTCAGAAGTGATTGCACGGAAGTGAACGAATACGTCAGCGCCGCCATTGTCTTGAGTAATGAAACCAAAACCTTTCTCTTCGTTAAACCATTTTACGATACCAGTTGTATTAGACATTATGTGTCCCTTATATTTAAATTCATAAAAAATTCGCATTATGCGATGCACTGAAAAATTGAATTATTAAATGTGATGATGAAGATAAGGGAAAACTGAGGATAACAACAATAACGAAGGAATTCTAAGGTTTTACTTTTTACTTATGTTTCATTAATCACTCTCAATAGCAGAGCGAGATGGATAATACCCTATAATTGAGTATTGTCCATATTTATTTTTCTACTTTTAGTTCTTTCGAGCAAAACCTTAGATGAAAATGACTCATTTTGGTCATCAAACCCAAGCGCAGAATTTAACGCTACCTGCCGTTAAGTGGCTCTAATTGTATGTTTTGTATGGGTAATGTAACAGCCTCAGTGAGGCGTGTTGACGCAATCGCTAGGTGTTATCCGCTCTCAGCAAATTTATCAACGTTCAATCTCTCTGTTTTTGGGCATTTCAACATCATGGGCTGACGCTAGGGTTTATACCCAAGCCACCTGAAGATGCAGGGTTCAGTGGGAATTTAATGCGCTTTAAGCAAGGCGTTGATTGCAGTTAATGGTTGTTCCCTTAGCAAGATCAATAACGCAGCAGAAAGTGCATTAAAACCCATCGAAGAAGGCTTTGCGCAAGCCCACTTCGTTGTTGCACTAGCTTAAAAGGGAGTTACCATTCCTACGCTAATACGCCTAGAATTGAACTCGCGCAAGGCCTCTGAAATGAGCATGTTCAAGTCGTTTGGGTATATACATCGCTTGTCTTGCATTCGATAGGTAGAGTTTACGTATTTTTACTTTGCTATAGCCATGCAGAAATAGGTCTCGTGGACCTATTTTTGGCAAGCTGGCAACTTTCCCCTAGATTACTATCTAAATAGCGACCTAGATAAGTTGATTGGCGATCGTCGTTAAATGCAGCTCTAATTCATCTTCAGTCGTGGGTAATGAGTTCAGCTCAAAGGTAAGGGGGTTACTGCCGTTAAGCATGAAGACTGAGTTGGCTCCGTGATCATAATGAAACCATTTTCCATTAACGCATAGATCGGTATAACAATTTGGTAGTAATTCCATAGGGTACCTCTACATTTTTAGGTTTCATTATTAAAAGAAATCAGTATTAAACGATAAAAATCGATAATTGTGCGAACATGCCAGTCTAACGCTGTTTGTGATCACGCTCACATTTATAAGGCCTGAAAAGGCGAGAGATCTCATTGATCTAAATCAACTCCAAGATGATTAACAGCATTTGCTTTTTACTATGATCGATATAAACCACTTAATTCGCTGTTGATTTAGTCGCTTACTGGAGTAAAGTTTGGGGGTATCTTATTTTTTTGGTTTTGTGTAAAGGTCATGCTTTTGGTATGGGGAATGATGGTTTGTTCTCAAACCATGCTATCTATACTTGAGTTGTGTAGCTTAACCTTTGCTGCTTGAGTTTTTCAGCCCAGGCTGAAAAAATAGAGTGATTGGATTAAGCTTAAGAGCCCCCGCAAAGGCAGCCATGAAACAAGAGATCACCATTGCGCTCCCTTCGCTTATTCATCGAATTGGCCGAGACGCGGTAAAACAGGCACAAACTGTTGCTAAGCGATTTGATTGTGAGCTCAAGCGTGTGCGCCGCTCGCGAAACTGGGGGATAGCGGGGCAGGCGCTAAATATTCAAGCCTTCATTCAGCAGATTAAAACGCTGCAATTGAACGCAGGCAATAGCGAATATAGCCACCTGATTAAAAAGGTCGACACCGGCCTACTTAGCCACGCCGACAAGCTTGAGCCATTAGAGGCTAAACTCGTACGGCTTATTCGGCAAAACCCTAACATCACTCTCTCTGAGCTCATCCACCTTACTGACTGCACCCTGTCTGAGGCCAGAATCGCCCGTTTTGATGCTGACACTTGGTAGCAATACCGATAACGCTCTATACCGCCAACATCTATTAATCCTCAAAAATTGATAACCAAAGCAATTTTAAAAGTTAAATATATATATTAAAAATAACGACTTGTACTCGAAGTAGCGAAAGAATATTCTACAGCGAATAATGGTGTGTGTTTTATTTAAGTGTCACTTTTTGACTTTTTCTCGCTCCTGACATGGATCAAAAATGAGGTTTACATGCTTAGCAGTACTATTTTCGATAGATTAGAGCTAGACGATATTTTACGTGAACACCTTGACGGGTTAGATAGTTATGATGAGCCCTATTTTATCTGCATGAAGTTGACGACTACAGCTGATGAAGCGATAAAGATGTTGATCCCTGAGCTTGACCATCTTGAACAGGATATCTATGCCTTTAGGCTTGAGCCGCATTTGTTACTGTTGAGCCTTGAATGCGAAGTTGATGAAATTAAATCGCTTTCACAAATGTTATTGAACGCCTTTGAAGCCCAGAATGTCACGGCGCAGATCGCAATTTTCCATCACAACTGTCTAGGCGCGCCGGTTGAGACCTTTAAGTGGTCGACCCAGCTATTAGCAAGCTTGATTGATAGGTCAGCGAATGAGTCCATCGTTGAGTTCAACGATTTTTGTGATCGTGGTAATTGGCCTGGATTAAGCGCCTATATTGAAGGGCTCGAGCCCGGCTGCGGCGCTGATTTCGATTATGATTATGACGACGACGACGACGACGATGACGACGATGACGACGATGAAAACGATGATCGTTTCGATGAAGATGGTTTTGATAAGGATGGCCTAGATGCCAGTGGTTTTACTGCACTCATTAAGGTCATTTTAGATGATGATGCTCTAGCGGTAGCCAAGATGATAGCCGATGGTGCGGATGTTAATCAGGGCGATTGGTACAAGAATAAACCGCTTAATCATGCGGTCCAAAAAAGTACGCTTGAGATTGTTAGCTTACTACTTGAGTCGGGTGCTAATCCTAATCAAGAGGGAAGTTATGGCACGCTAGCGCTTAATATCGCCAGCCAAAACGGTATGTTGTCAAAGATGCAGCTGCTGTTATCAAAGGGCGCAGATGTAAACGGCTTAGATGATGAAGGTGAAAGCGCGCTAATGGCCGCCGCCGGCAACAGCACTGCCGAGGTGGTAGCATTATTGCTGCAATCTGGCGCTGATAGTAATGCGCTTAGTGACGATGGCAATACCGCATTAATTAAGGCTGTTATTGGTAACTATAATGAACGTACTGCGATTGTTGAGTTACTGCTGGCTAATGGCGCGGCAGAGACGATTCATCAAGTCAATATCCATGACTCGACGGCAATGGACTTGGCGATTGATCGCGAACATCAAGATGTTATTGAAATGCTAAAGCAGGCGATGTAAGCGACATCAGGTTTATTTCACCAATATTAAGGATAACTCACTGGGCTTATCCTTTTGCTTCTTTCCTTTTCGAAGCTTTTCTTTGCTAATCAGCTTGCTTGCGTGTGAAGCGGTATTATATTCCATTCTCATAAATCGCCATTTTGAATTAGCGCTAGCTTAACTAAGTTTGATCTGCGTCAGCATAAAAAAACACCATGTCGCCATAATAAATGCCTACTTGATGAAAAAGGGCGGCATGGGTGTCAAATTTAGCTGTGACAGACAGTAAGCTTATTACTCTACTCAAAACTTGTATCTGCATAGGGCTGAGTTTAATTTTGCTTGGGATTTACCTGCATAACTTCAACGACACCATCCACGCTATGGGCGTAACCGGGATTATCATTAGCGCCGTTTGCGTGGCCTTTGGTATGGCGCTGTCACTGCCGACGAAAATGTACCTCACGTTTATCTTAGTTAAGCGCGAGGCCGATAAGAATCAATAAGCTTTGGGAAGCAAAAAACTCGATGAGCGCGCAGCTTGATACTGATTGACAATGCTTATTCTAGATGTCAGTGCTGTGAATCTGAGCTTTTGTGTAATTAACCCAAGACTAATGCGCCAAAAACACCGATAATTCCCCCAATTCGTTTATTTGGCCTCAGGGCTGATACCCAGTCTGGGTCCACAATTAAGCTAGATGCTTGAGTGACCGACTGATATCTGTGCCAAGGGCAACGCTCGCAACAAAGTGGAATCATATTCAATGGAAATCAAAGTTAATTTTCTCGACAACTTGAGACTAGAAGCCAAGTTCGATGACTTTACCGTCACCGCCGATCAGCCTATTCGTTATAAAGGTGATGGCTCTGCACCGAGTCCATTTGATTACTTCTTAGCCTCGTCAGCGCTTTGTGCTGCTTACTTTATCAAGGTGTACTGTAAGGCGCGTGATATTCCAACAGAGAACATCAAACTGTCGCAGAACAACATTGTTGATCCTGAAGATCGCTATAACCAGATTTTTCAAATCCAAGTTGAATTGCCTGATGATATTTCAGATAAAGACCGCCAAGGAATATTGCGCTCAATTGAGCGTTGTACCGTTAAAAAAGTGGTACAAACTGGCCCAGAATTTAAGATTGAAACCGTTGAAAACCTAGACGCAGATGCCAATGCGATGTTGATGGGCCAAAGTGATAGCGATGCTAGCACCTATATTTTGGGTAAAGATCTGCCACTTGAGCAAACCATTGCTAATATGACCGGTATGCTTGCCGATTTAGGCATGAAGATCGAAATTTCATCATGGCGCAACATTATTCCTAATGTATGGTCGCTACATATTCGTGATGCTGCATCACCAATGTGTTTCACCAATGGTAAAGGCGCAACCAAAGAGAGCGCACTTTGTTCTGCATTAGGTGAGTTTATTGAGCGTCTTAACTGTAACTTCTTCTACAATGACCAGTTCTTTGGTGAAGAGATTGCCAACAGCGAATTCGTGCATTACCCGAATGAGAAATGGTTTGCGTTAACAGACGATGATTCACTGCCAGTAGGTATTTTGGATGAATACTGTTTAGACATTTATAATCCAGATGGCGAGCTTGCTGGTTCTAACCTGATTGATACTAACTCTGGCAATATTGACCGCGGTATTTGTAGCATTCCTTACACGCGTCATTCAGACGGCGAGACGGTATATTTCCCGTCAAATCTGATTGAAAACTTATTCTTAAGTAACGGTATGAGCGCGGGTAACAACCTACAAGAAGCGCAGGTGCAGTGTCTATCTGAGATTTTCGAGCGCGCAGTTAAGCGTCAAATTATCGAACAAGAAATGGTATTGCCTGAAGTGCCAATGTCAGTACTTGAAAAGTACCCAAGCATTTTAGCAGGCATTAATGGTCTTGAAGAGCAGGGCTTCCCGGTTGTCGTTAAAGACGCGTCATTAGGTGGTCAATTCCCAGTGATGTGCGTGACCTTAATGAACCCTAAAACCGGCGGTGTATTCGCTTCATTTGGTGCGCACCCAAGTCTAGAAGTCGCACTTGAGCGCAGCTTAACCGAGTTATTACAAGGCCGTAGTTTTGAAGGCTTGAATGATGTGCCTAAGCCAACATTCAACAGCATGGCGGTGACTGAGCCTGAGAACTTTGTTGAGCACTTTATTGACTCAACGGGCGTGATCTCATGGCGCTTCTTTAGCAACAATGCAGATTTCGAGTTCTGCGAGTGGGATTTCTCCGGTACTAACCAACAAGAAGCAGACAGCTTATTTGGTATTCTTGCTGACTTAGGTAAAGAGGTATACACCGCTGAGTTTAACCAGTTAGGTGCATCAGCATGTCGTATGTTGGTACCTGACTTTTCAGAAGTGTACCCAGTGGATGACTTGATTTGGGACAACACCAACAAGGCATTAGCATATCGTGAAGATATCTTGAACCTGCATTCACTCTCTGATGAAGATCTAGTGGACTTAGTTAACCGTCTAGAAGAAAGCCAACTCGATAACTACACTGATATTCGTACCATGATTGGTATCGTGTTTGACGAAAATACCGTTTGGGGTCAGCTAACCATTATCGAGCTTAAGATCCTTATCTATCTAGCGCTCGGCGCTCATGATGAGGCGATGGAGCTAGTGGGTGACTTCCTGCAGTTTAACGACAACACGGTTGCGCGCGGCTTGTTCTACCAGGCGGTGAGTGCAGTCCTTGAAGTGAGCATGGATGAAGAGCTCGAGCTGGAACACTTTATTCATAACTTCAACCGTATGTTTGGTATTGAGGTGATGCAAAACGTTGTTGGCAGCGTTAATGGCGACGTGCGTTTTTATGGTTTAACTAAAACCAGCATGGCGCTTGAAGGCATCGAGCCACACCTAAGACTGATTGAAAGCTATAAGAAGCTGCACAGCGCCCGCGCTAAAGTGGCTGCTAAGTAACAGGCTTGCCTATCTGTTAAGTAATGAGTTAGCTATAAAATAGCCATAAAAAGCGAACCCTTTGGCATTCCCGTAAAGGTTCGCTTTTTTGTTTTTGGCTCGTAAGGTTTTACGGTTTAGTGTGAGTATTGCCTGTAGCTTTAGAGTGACTATCTAGATTAAAATTATTCGTTAGATTATGAATAGCAATCCCATTGATACGGGGTTGCTATTTTTGTTATGAGTGCAGTGAGATAATTTCTTTTCATGCCATGTAATCCCATTTCAATTGGCTATTAGCCCTTATTTAAGAGTGCACGTAATGCGCGGTGTTTTGTATCTATTTATCGCCACCATGTTGGCCGCAGTGGGCTGGGTAGCCTCGAAAATTGTGGTGCAGTCAATGCCAGGTGAGGTCTTTATTGGGGTGCGCTTTATATTAGCGAGTCTTATCTTGGTGCCATTTTGTTATAAAAGTTTGCTCAAACTAAGCATGAAGCAGGTGTTGTCTGCTTGCGGCGTGGGGGTGTTTTTGGGGCTGGCATTGCAAGTTTGGATATACGCAGTGTCAATTAGCGATAGCCTATCAGAAGGGGCGTTTATTATGAGCCTCGCGATGATTATTGCGCCATTGACGGCTTGGCTACTGTTTCAAGTAAAACCTAACCGCGCCTTTTGGATTGCACTGCCGCTGAGTATTACTGGCATGATGTTACTTAGCTTAGGTAACGGTTGGCAAATGGAATCGAGTCAGTTGTTGTTTTTGTTGGCATCGGCGTTACTGTCGGTGCATTTTGTGATGAATAAGCGTATCAGTGGCAATCTTAAGCCGCTAGTGTCTATCTGCTTACAGCTATTTGTAGTGGGTTTAGTCGGGGCCGTTTATGCGCTATTTACACAGGCTCACACTATTGAATTCTCTAGTGACTTAATTATTTGGTTTGCCATTTCAACGCTTATCGCGACTTCAGTACGCTATCTATTACAGACCATGGGGCAGTATAGCGTCAGTATGGAAACTGCAGCATTGCTAATGATTTTAGAGCCGATTTGGACGCTGCTTCTGAGTATTTTTATGTTGGGAGAAACGCTAGAGCCGCAAAAACTGATTGGCGGTGGGGTGATATTCTTGTCGTTGCTTATCTATATTAAACTTTCTAGGTACTATGCAAAGATTGAGCAGGCCAAGGCGGTGCAAGTTGAGACGGAAATGCAGGTTCTAGGAAACGCAGGTTCTAGATCCTAGGAAAAGTAAAGAAAGGTCCTAGAAAAAAGCACTGGTAATGCTTTTTTTCCTTTGCTGTTCCTAGCAGGGCGAAGCCCGTCCTCGCAGCTAAGCGCCCTAGAAAGAGCTGAGACGAAAAGCAGAATAGGTTTTGTAATAAAAAAGCCAGCGATAATCACTGGCTTTTTTGTGGGGCTAATTGAGGCTAGCTCTTATTAAAGGCTAGCGATTAAAGGCTAACCAACAAAAATCATGAAGCCTTTTAGGATCACAGCGTTGACGATATCGACAAAGAAGGCTCCCACAATAGGCACAACCATAAAGGCCTGTGGTGAGGGGCCGGTACGTGATACCAAAGCGCCCATGTTCATCACGGCAGTTGGCGTTGCGCCAAGGCCAAAACCACAGTGACCGCCAGCCATAACGGCGGCGTCATAGTTGCTGCCCATCATTCTGAACGTCACAAAGTAGGCAAACAGTGCAAGTACGGCGGTTTGCACCACTAAGATGATCAGCAGCGGTATAGCAAGATCAAAAATTTCCCATAGCTTTAGATTCATCAAGGCCATCGACAGGAATAGCGCAAGCGATACTGAGCCGAGTACATCTACACATTCACTGTTGATCTTATAACCGCGAGAGATCTCGGTAAGGTTGGTAATGATCACACCGATAAATAGCGCATATACAAACTCTGGCATTTTTAACCAACTCGCGCCTACAGCCTCAATCAGCATGCTAGTCCATTTGGCGCCAGCAACACACAGCAGCATGATAAACAAGACTTCGAGTACGCTTTTGGCTGTTACCCTGTCCTCTTCAAACTGATCATAGGTAACCAAATCGGGGTGGTCGGTATGATGATTACCGCCAATGCCGTATGAAGACACTAGGTTATTTTTATTGATCAGGCGCTGTGCTACAGGCCCACCGATAATGCCGCCCATGACCAAGCCAAATGTTGCTGCAGCCATGGCAAACTCAAGAGTATTGATACCGTAGTCACTCTGGAAGGTATCGGCCCACGCTGCACCCGTTCCATGTCCACCAGAGAGTGTAATCGAGCCTGCAATTAGACCCATAAAGGAATCAAGACCCAATACGCGGGCTAGGCTAACACCGACAATATTTTGAATTACAATAAACAAGGAGGCGACACCTAAGAAGATGACGACTTTACGCCCACCCTTGAGTAGCAATTTGTAGTTTGCCGCTAAACCTACGGTGCTAAAGAACATCAGCATCAAGGTATTTTGCATCGATAGGCTAAATGCCACGGTAATATTGTTGAAGTGCAATATTGTGATAAATGCAGCTACCAGTAAACCGCCTACAATGGGTTCGGGGATATTATACTTTTTTAACAGTGGGACATGACGGTTGACCGTATGCCCAATAAACAGCACCAGAATCGCGACCAAGAACGATTCGAGTTCGCCAATTGTATAAACTGTATTCATAGGACTCCTACCAAAATGGACAAAGGCGTTATGGGAATAACACTTATTTGTTACTAAGTTTTTATTTTTATTGAGTTATTTTTGTGTGCTCATTCTTTTGTGGCGAAACATACTGCCACACTTATTTATGTTTTAGATATCCCATATCCAGAAAACTGCTGCGTTTTTACATTAATTATTTTTTATAAATGGCTGCTATAAATCCCAAGTCTATTAGTCTTTTAGTTCAGAGTTAGAAGCTATTAATGCTGATAAATTGGCTATACTTAAATTATTCAATTCCGCTCTTTTGTCGTTGTAGCTTGAAGTGCTGCGCGAAGAGCAATAGTTAATCCGATTAAGCTGAAAAGGAGTTTGAAGATGAAAGCGACACAACTAGCCAGTGCATTACTGGTATCAACTGCATTGGTTATTGTGCCAAGTGCGATCGCTGAGCCGCCGCAGAAAGCTGAAACTAAGGTTAAAAAGGAATTAAGTAGCAAACAACTGGAGCTAGACAAAACGCTGCAAAAAGAAGAAAAGCAGCTAGTTGAAGATACTGACAAGTATGAGCGCGAAGCGCGTAAAGAAGCCGATAAGGATATGAACGAAGCTAAGAGGGATGCGCAAGATGCTAGAAAAGATGCCGACAAGTATGACCGCGAAGCGCGTAAAGCTGCTGACAAGGATATGAACGAAGCTAAGCGAGATGCGCAAGATGCTAGAAAAGATGCCGACAAGTATGACCGCGAAGCGCGTAAAGCTGCCGACAAGGATATGAAGG
>NZ_JBRILQ010000036.1:0-53658 GCF_052977045.1 Shewanella sp. 125m-7 | reverse complement strand
GAACCTAGAACCTAGAACCTAGAACCTAGAACCTAGAACCTAGAACCTAGAACCTAGAACCTAGAACCTAGAACCTAAGCTTATCAATCAGGACGAGTCATGCATAGATCGCAGCGACACACAGGTTTTACGCTAGTCGAGCTGGTGACTACGATAATCCTTATTGCCATTCTTGCAGTGGTGGTGATTCCTCGTCTGCTGACCTCTTCAAGTTACAGTGCTTTTACCCTGCGCGATGAGTTTATCAGTGAGCTTAGAAAGGTGCAGATAATGGCGATGAATAATCAAGATCGCTGCTACCGTTTATCTGTTACTGATACCAATTATCAAGTCTCTCGCTACCAAGGTGCTTGCTCAGGAACGCCAGTCCGTACCGATATGCCACAGACATTTCAAGGTGGCGCCAGTCTAGCCTTGCTCAATGGAGGTGCGAGTAGTTTCAATATCGAATTTAATGCCCAAGGCGTGCCCATAGTCAATGGTGCTCGCTGCAATGGAAATTGCATTAGCGTGATTGCCGATGAAACCCTGTTTCTCGCAATAGAGTCCGAGGGCTATATTCATGAGGGCTAATGTGAGGGCTGGTGTGAGGGCCAGAGTGAGGAGGGATATGAAGGCTAATATAAGGGCTGGTCAGTTCTCTATCCTCAAATTACAGACTCAAAAAGCCTTTACCTTAATAGAGCTTGTTGTGGGCATGGTGGTGATAAGCATCGCCTTTGTGTTACTTAGCACCATGCTATTCCCTCAAGCGGAAAGAGCCGCAGATACCTTGCATCGAGTACGTACAGCAGAACTTGCCCACTCTATTTTAAATGAGATCTGGGGTAAGCGTTTTGATCAAAATACCAATGCTAATGGTGGAGTGCCAGCCTGCGGCGCACCAGCAAAGCCTGCATTAGGTTTGCCAGCGGGATTAGCTTGTACTGCTAAAGGTGATTTGGGACCTGATAAGGTTAATGGCGCCGAAGAAACCCGTAATAACTATAATGATGTCGATGATTATAATGGGCTGAATATCAACAGTCTTATGCTTGATAGCAGCGAGACTTATGCTCAACGTTATGTGAACTATGGCCTTAAGGTCGAAGTGGCATATAACAATTTACCTAGCCTTAATACCAAGCTTATTACGATTAATGTGACCACGCCTAAAGGCGAGATGATGACCTTCAACGCGATCCGGAGCAACTATTAATGCCATTGTTAATACGCCCAGCTTCGAGGTCGACATTGAGTCAACGAACTCAATTAAATCAGACTCAACTAACTCAGATAACTCAACTTAAGCAACTAACTCAACTTAAGCAACTCAAAAATAGCGGCTTCACCTTGGTGGAGATGGTCACTGTGGTGATTATCTTAGGTGTATTAGTGCTTGGAGTCAGTAGTTTTCTTATTTTTGGTACACGGATATTTATCGATGCCACCTCGGTCGACAAGGTGATGAGTCAAAGCCGATTTGCTATTGAGCGCATGACCCGAGAGATCCGTAATACAGCACCAAACAGCATTCGAGTTCGCGATAGCGGTGATGGTGCTTGGCAATGTATCGAGATGATGCCGATTATCTCTAGTGCATCTTATATCGATATGCCTATTGCGCCAGCTTCAGCAGTGAGCAGTGGTACTGCAATGCAATCAGCCGCCAGCGCCCCTTTAACGGCGGATCAATTATTGCTGATTTATCCATTATCACCCGCCGATGTTTATACCTCAGCGGCTGGCACCCAAGGCAAGCTATTTAGCATTAAAGCCATTACAGCTAATGCAACAACGAATGATCTCAGTATCGATTTTGGCCGTGCAGTACGTTTTGATGCCGCCTCACCAAGGCAGCGTTATTTTGGCGTGAAAGATGCGGTGAGTTACTGCTTTGAGCAGGTGACGACAGAGTTGAGCTTATTAAAGCGTTACGCAGGCTATGGTTTTAATCATCCTAATTTGCAACCAGCGCCTAATGATATGGGCACAGGGATATTGATGGCAGAAGATATCGTCAATACCATAGCTAACAACAGCCCTATTGCCTATACCCCGGGAACGCTTAGAAACAATGCTATGGTGCATCTGAATCCACTGTTTAATGTGCAAGGGCAAACGTTTCAATATCATCATCAAGTGCAGGTGATTAATGTCCCGTAACCGAATGCTTTTTCCACCTCATCACCGTAGCACTATGAACTCAATTCATCGTTCTAGTATGAGCTTTGGCCCTAGAATCAACTCTGGCTCTAGCATGAGCTCTAGGCAGCGCGGTAGTGCTTTGGTGATAGGTGTATTCATCATCACAGTGATGTTTTTGCTGGCTGCGACATTGATTAATGTCTTAGATGACGCTGACCAAGATATCAGCCTTGAAGTCTGGGGAACACGCGCCTTTGCTGCAGCAAACACCGGTGCCGATAGTGCTTTAGCCACTTTGTTTCCAGTTGATGGCAGTAACGGCAGTTGTAATACTCAAGCTCCTTGGAATACTCCTTGGCATATAGGTACTGCAACTGGACTCGTGGGCTTTAACGGCTGCAGTGTTGTAATGACCTGCTCGGCTATCACCACTAACTTAGCGCAAAATAATATGACTCAGTATTTAATCACCAGCACGGCAACCTGCAGTACCGGGCAATGCGATTCAGGCACAGATAGCGATGTCAGTTGCATTCGCGTGAGTCGTCAAGTGGAGGTAGAAGCTCGTGATTAGAACCTTAATGTTTATTTGCAGTTTAAGCTTACTGGGTCAATCTGCAGTGGCGTCAGATTGGAGCTCTGTTTTCCAGGAGGGGATTAATACTCATGGCGCAAGAGGTGAAATTGAATTTAAAAAAGATGCTCGTCTTGAAAATGCGCCGTCAAATGGAGAGCTACCTGCTAGAGACGTAAAAGATAAAGACGACAACTCTTGCTGGGTAAGTGATGGGCGTAGAATCGAGTGTGAGGAGTCCGATACTCCCTCAGAGTTCCCACCGGATAGAATTAGTTTTGAGCAGTGTAAATCACATAGTAATGACGATATTACTACCTCAAATAGCAACCGTGAATTTGAGCTGCCAGATGGTGAATATGGTCATATCCATATGGAAAATAGTGCCAGTGATAAAATATCATTCACAACGACAAATGGTATTTACAAGATTAAACATTTAAAGGCAAAGCTAGGAACCTTAACTTTTGCCCCAGGTAAATATTGGATTGAGGATTTAGAAATTGAAGATGCTGTACAAATTGTTTTTCCGACTACTGGCAATATAAGTTTATTTGTAAAAAAAGATTATAAACATAAGAAACGTCAATTTTTACCATATAGCGCTGAGCAAATGTTGATCTATGGTTATGGTAAGATTGAACTTGAAAATAGTACCTATTTACGTGGTTTTGTTTTTTCAGAAAAAGACGTCAATCTGAAAAATAGCTCATCGATTGAAGGCGCTGTTGCAGGTAAAGACAAGGTTAAGCTTGATAACAATAGCCGTGTCATTCAAAAAAATACCATGGGAAACCTTCGTGTAAACCCCAACTGTGAATCGGTGCCGGTTCCCAAGCCTCCTGTTATCCCTCAATGCCCTGCAGAGCAAAGCAATGTTGAGGGACTAACGTACCGCACTTATGATGCTCGGAGTTGGTATGCTGATAATTATAGCCCTGCAAATAAAAATGAGTTTAGAGAACTTGTAAATGAAGTCAGTAAAACCAGCAATCAAATTGGTGAGTCAATTGAAACGAATCTAAATCAGCATGGCTATAGCATCAATCCTCATTCAAACGCTGCGGCCGATCAAGACCTGTATTTAGGTATATTTGAAGGCTACATAGAGGCACCTGAAACTGGTGAATACACCTTTGCAGTTGATGGTGATGATGCGATTGAGTTATTGATAGATGGTGAGGTTATTACCGGTTTTTATGACGTCCACGCGACCTGTGATTGCACTCGATACCAAGGTAAAGTTTCATTAGAGCAAGGTGCGCATACTATTGAGCTTAGATTTCATGAAGCCTTTGGTGCAGAAGCCTTTAGACTGTATTGGCAGCCTCCCTCTTCAAATAGCTTTGAGATAGTTCCGTCGAGCCAGTTGCTGACTTGTCCGGCGCCGCAGTTTGAGTTTGGCCGCGCCGAGCTTGATGCCAACGGCAATGCGGTTATCAATTTTGATAATACTTATTCTACAGCTCCTGTCATCATGGTTATGCCAACGATTGATGGCAGCGATGCCAATGCTGACCACTCCTCTACAGTAACAGTCGATAGTCTTAGTTCGAGTAATGCCTCCATTAAGCAGGTGAACTCAGGCTCCTCGCAAGTGCTAGATAAAAAAATGGATAAAATCGATTATTTTGTCATGGAGCAAGGTTACCGTTTTCTAGAAAGAGGCAAGGCACTGCAGGCGGGATCGATATCAACCGAGTTGTATCAAGGTAAAAATCTGCCAAGCTCAGGTCGGGGTTACGAGAATATCGAATTTGAGCATGATTTTGGGCTCCATCCAGCAATGATTGGTCAAGTCTTAACCCATAACAATAATCGTTTTATAACCACGGTTATTAATAATGTTGATACCGATGGCTCACAGTTTGATATCGCTATTGAAGGCTCTGAAATGAGCTCTGGGATCACTCGCCCAGAACTTTTAGGCTATGTTGCTGGTGTGGGTAAAGGCGTGATGACGGTTAATGGTGAAAGCTTAAAGTACGAGTTTGCCAACGGCTTAAATCATGGCAATGGTAGTTCAACTCGAACACTAAGTCAGCAGTGCGCGTTTAATAACAACTATCAGCAAACCTATTTTGACCAACCCTTAACTATCGCCAATAAAAATCAACGTCGTGGTGGTGATGGCGGCTGGGTAAGGCGCTGCACTAAAGAGAGTTTTAACCATCAGGTAAGCTTTGCAATCGATGAAGATCAACAGCGAGACGGTGAGCGTAGCCACTTAGCTGAAAGCATTGGTTATTTTGCTTTTGAATATGCACCAGAGGCGCCAGCGGTTAACCATTACCGGATCAATTTTGATTCGGGTGCGCTCAGCTGCGCCGCTAAATTAATCACCCTTCAGGCGTGTGCTAACCCAGATTGTACGTCGTTACTTAGCGATCCCGCTTCTGTGACGTTAACTAAAAACGGCACCAATTATACTCGTGAAACCTTTACCGGTAGCACAAGCACAGAGTTGTGGCACCCCGAGGGAGGCTTGGTCACGCTTGGGTTAAGCTCGACCTTGCCGACGGCTAACTACAGCTGTTATATCGATGGACGTTTTGTTGCCAACAGTCAATGCCAATTGAACTTTGAAGATAGCGGCATCTATTTTAATATCGATGATTCTACAGCCTGTAAAAACGCCAATAACTTCGAGCTGTTCGCGGTTAAAAAAGATCAAGTTACTCAGCAATGTGTACCGCTATTTGCCAACAAAACCAAGCCTATTTCCATGGCGTTTAATTACATCACGCCAGATGCCGCAGCGGTTAATACCGAGGCAAAGTTGACCATTAACAGCCTAAATGCGCCAACGGCCAGTAAAGAGATTGCAGGCGGGGCAAGTCAACAGCTACAAGTGCATTTTGATGCCAATGGTAAAGCATTGCTTAATGTGAACTACCCAGAGGCGGGTAAGGTTGAGCTGGCTGCGACACTAACAGAAACCATTAGTTCTCCCGATGGCAGTACTAGCGAGACCTTAGTGCTTGAGCATAGTGAGCAGTTTGTCTCTAAACCTGATGGTTTCCACTTCTTTAATGATTCAGGCCTAAATGGTTGCAGCGGCGCAAGTTGTGACTTGTTTGCTAAAGCGGGCGCTGATTTTAAGATGAATGTCAAAGCGGTGTGTGGCGTTGATAACGGGACGCGCTACAAAGATCGCCCAGCACTTAAAAATTTCCAATTTTCAGACTTAAAAATTAAGCCTGTACTGCAAGCGCCATTAATCACTAACGGTGATGAAAAAGATGGTGGACTTGGAGGTTTAGGGCTCACAGGCTTAAACTTTACCAAGGCGAACAGTGCACCGTTGAAAGTGACCAATCAGACTTATTCTGAGGTGGGCGCGATAAGCATTACGCTTGATGGCGAAGTTAATTACCTCGGCGCGACGATTGCTGAGGCGAACTCAAGCAGCGACACGTTTGGTCGCTTCTCTCCTTACTATTTAACCTTAACGGGCAATACTCCTAGCCTTGAAGTTCAGTGTGGTAGTTTCACCTATATGGGCCAACCGTTTGGCTTCTTAACGGGTAAAGAGCCAACCTTGTCGATTATCGGTAAAAGTAAGAGCGGGGCGATAACCAATAATTACCAAATTGGTGACTGGTGGCGCTACAAGGGCAAGCAATGGCTAGATCGCAGTTATAGTGATACCTCGGGTGCGACTTCGTTTAATGGTGTAGCGCTACAAATTGCAGATGAAACACCGATTTCTGGCGTTGTTGATTACTACCCGATTAATGATACTAACAGTGTTCAAAGGGCTTATCTAAAGGGGGCTGAGCTGCATTATGTCCGTACGGCCTCATTAGCCGTGCCGTTTAATGCCCAGTTTGATTTAGACCTTTCGAAGACAGATGTCACCGATATCGATGCCATTTGTTATCAAGACTCCGCATCTGGTGCCTGTATCGGCTTTAGCTTTGATGATATTGCTAAAGCCGATGGCTTTGCTATGCGCTACGGTCGACTGTTGATGCAAAATGCTTACGGTCCGTCGTCTGAGGAGCTGCGCCTTCAAGTCAGTACTCAATATGTGAAGGCCGATATTGATGGTAAAGCTCAGTGGGTCACCAATACTAGCGATAGCTGCTCGATTTTTGATACGACCAGCGCGACGGAATCAGCA
Source organism: Shewanella sp. 125m-7 (assembly GCF_052977045.1). Classification (NCBI taxonomy): domain Bacteria; kingdom Pseudomonadati; phylum Pseudomonadota; class Gammaproteobacteria; order Alteromonadales; family Shewanellaceae; genus Shewanella; species Shewanella sp. 125m-7. The sequence goes on along the minus strand of NZ_JBRILQ010000036.1, from coordinate 46,831 downwards.
GATGTTGGCTTGAATTTAAAGCCTGATGCCGGGCTTGAGTTAGTGCAAGGTTTTACTCAATCAGGGGGAACCGGAAAAGCCGGAACAATAGGATTAGGTAAAAGCTTTATCTATTTCCCAGCACCTCATAGCGATGGCGAAGTAGGCTTGCAGCAGCATGTTGATAAATGGCTACAGTGGTATTGGAATTATGATGAAAATACTGGCCTGCAAGACCCTAGAGCAACGGCTTATTTTGGTACTTATCGCGGCCATGACCGGATTATTTATTGGCGAGAAGTTAACTAAATGTCAGTAACAGGGGGCGAGACAAGTTATTGACTCGCTGTTTGTGGATAAGATCGTAAAAAACAGCGTTTCATTAGCAATTGTTAACCTCTGTGGTCTTGTGGATTTTAAGAAGCATGATAAAGTTACCTGATTTCTTTTTTCTACGACTCCACTGAGACAGGCTGGTTACATGTTCAAGAAGCTACGCGGCATTTTTTCTAATGATCTTTCGATCGATTTGGGTACAGCAAATACACTAATTTACGTCCGTGACGAAGGCATTGTGCTAAACGAACCTTCGGTAGTAGCGATTCGTGGAGAGCGAAACGGTTCTGGTCAGAAGTCGGTTGCGGCCGTCGGTACTGAAGCAAAGCAGATGCTAGGTCGTACACCTGGAAACATTCAAGCAATTCGTCCAATGAAAGATGGCGTTATCGCCGACTTTTATGTCACTGAAAAAATGCTACAGCATTTTATCAAGCAAGTTCATAACAACAGCGTGTTCCGCCCAAGTCCTCGTGTTCTTGTGTGTGTGCCAGTGGGTGCAACTCAAGTTGAGCGTCGTGCGATTCGTGAATCAGCAATGGGCGCTGGCGCACGTGAAGTGTATTTGATTGAAGAGCCTATGGCTGCTGCCATTGGTGCTGGTCTTCCCGTATCTGAAGCAACAGGTTCTATGGTTGTCGACATCGGTGGTGGTACTACAGAAGTCGCAATTATCTCGCTAAACGGCGTGGTGTATTCATCTTCAGTTCGTATCGGTGGTGACAAGTTTGATGACGCGATCATCAACTATGTCCGTCGTAACTACGGCAGCTTGATTGGTGAAGCGACAGCCGAGCGCATCAAGCACACAATCGGTACTGCTTACCCTGGTGATGAAGTGCTAGAGATTGAAGTTCGCGGTCGTAACCTTGCAGAAGGTGTACCACGTAGCTTTACGCTCAACAGCAATGAAATTCTAGAAGCACTACAAGAGCCTCTATCGGGTATTGTAAGTGCAGTCATGGTTGCGCTAGAGCAGTCTCCACCAGAATTGGCATCTGATATTTCAGAGCGCGGTATGGTGTTAACTGGTGGTGGTGCACTGATTCGTGACCTAGACAGATTGCTAATGCAAGAAACAGGCATTCCAGTGATGATCGCTGAAGATCCATTAACGTGCGTTGCTCGTGGCGGCGGTAGAGCTTTAGAGATGATCGATATGCACGGCGGCGACCTGTTCTCTGAAGAAAACTAACCACGGTTAAAAAGGGCGGTATATCACCGCCCTAGTTTGTTATGAAGCCTATTTTTGCTCGCGGAATTTCCAATCAATTTAGATTAACACTGGCTGTTATCATGTCGGTGATCTTGCTTGTCGCTAATGACAGGCTTGAGCCTGTGCGTAACTCCCTCTCTTCGCTATTAAGCCCGCTGCAGTATGTCGCCAATATTCCCGGTGCGTTACTCGACCTTTCGGCCGAAAGCTTAGCTACACGCAATATGCTAGCTAAACAAAATAAAGAATTGTTACGTCACCAACTCCTTATGAGTGAGCGTTTACAACGCTTCGAACACCTTCGCCAAGAAAACGATCGTCTGCGTGGTTTACTGGGCTCTCCGGTACATATGGATGCTAAGAAGGTGGTTGCCGAGGTGATGGAAGTTGCTAGCGATCCTTTTCGTCAATATGTGGTGTTAAACCATGGATCGCGTAATGGCGTATTTGTTGGTCAACCTGTGGTTGATGCTCAAGGGGTTGTCGGCCAAGTGGTGCAGGTGAGTGAGCTCAGCAGTCGTGTGTTACTGCTTTCAGATACCACTCACGGGATCCCGGTAAGAATTACCCGTAATGATGTCCGTCTTATGGCTGTTGGTACCGGTGTGCTTGACGAATTAGAGCTTAAGCATGTCGCCAAGAGTACCGATGTGCGCGTAGGCGATCTGTTAGTGTCGTCAGGCTTAGGACAACGCTTTCCTGAGGGCTACCCAGTAGCTCGAGTCATGAGTGTTGAAAAAGATGACGGTAAGAATTACGCAACCGTAGTGGCTCAGCCGTTAGCGGCGCTAGATAGAATTCGTTATCTATTATTACTTTGGCCAGATATTGAATCTGACGACGCCGAACTCACGCCACCTAAGAGTGTCGAAGAGGCAGTGAAAGCGAGTCAAGAGGTCACACCATGAGTTTACATGTGGCAAATGGCCGCTGGGTCGTTTGGTTAAGCCTATTAGTGGCAATGCTGTTTCAAATCATGCCACTGCCTGATTTGGTGGAAGCATGGCGTCCCGACTGGCTATTGTTAGTCATCATCTATTGGGCGATGGCACTGCCTCACCGATACAATATTTTAACGGCTTGGGTGCTGGGAGTGATGCTAGACATCCTGCTTGGCGCCACCTTAGGCATTCGAGCCTTTGCTATGTCCGTTGTGGTGTATGTGGTTGTGCTGCATTTTCAGCGAATGCGTAACTTCCCTATGTGGCAACAATCGCTGCTGGTGGCCATGCAGGTGGCACTCTATAACCTAGTGGTATTTTGGGTGCAGTTTGTTACTAATGGTGCCGTGTTCGATATTAATCTGTTCTATCCGGCACTGTCGAGTTTGGTGATGTGGCCGTGGATATTCTGGCTTTTGCGTCGTGTAAGGCGTCTGTATAAGGTTCGATAGCAACCGTTTATTTGGGTTTGTTTTTTCGTTAGTGTGCTTATTCAGATAAATTCTTGAATAAACACACTCAGCTAAAATCGTATCAAAGGTACTCATTATGAAGTTAGTACTCGCCTCGGGCTCGCCTCGCCGTAAAGAGTTGTTAGGTCAGTTAGGTTTTTTGAGCACTAACAGTGCAACCCCATTCTCGTTCGAGATTTTAGCGGCGGATATTGATGAGAGTCACCAAGCTGGCGAGTCTGCAGAGACATTTGTCGTGCGCTTAGCAGAAGAGAAAGCGCTAGCAGGATTAGCCTTATATGGCGTGAGAACTGGTGCAAATAAGCCAGCCGTAGTACTGGGTTCAGATACGATTGTGGTGCTAGGCGATGCGATTTTAGGTAAGCCGACAGATGAAGCTAATGCCGCTAAGATTTTAGCAAGCCTATCGGGGAAAACGCACCAAGTGATGACAGCGGTAGCCCTAACTGATGGCGTTAAGACTATTAGTCGATTGGTTAAGACCCAAGTCCGTTTTTGCACGCTATCAGAGGCTGATATTTTAGCCTATATCGCCACACAAGAGCCGATGGATAAGGCGGGCGCTTATGGGATCCAAGGATTGGGCGGAAATTTTGTTGAAGCTATCGAAGGAAGTTATTCCGCGGTAGTCGGGTTACCTTTGGTAGAAACCCGCGCGTTATTGTGTGAGATGCAAGTTTTATAGTCATAAAAACAGTAAAAACTAGGTCTAATGGCCGAACTATAAACATCATTCATTGCAGACTTTACGCTGGCTAAACTGAGTTAATATCCCGTTTAGCCAGATCACAATTTATGCCAAATCCTTTTTAAATTAGCTATTTCCCTAAGCGGGGTGAGTTGTGAGTAGAAGTCGAATCGCGCAGAGCAGAGTGCAGAAAAAAATAGGCTCTGAGCTGTTAATCAATGTAACGCCAACAGAAGCTCGAGTGGCACTGGTTGAACACGGTGTGCTGCAAGAGGTGCATATTGAACGACGTATGAAACGTGGTTTAGTGGGTAATATTTATAAAGGTAAAGTGAGTCGTGTACTGCCGGGTATGCAGGCCGCTTTTGTTGATATCGGCCTTGATAAAGCCGCGTTTTTGCACGCCTCAGATATTGTGCCGCATACAGAATGTGTAGCCGATGTTGAAAAAGGTAACTTTGTGGTGCGTGACATCGCCGAGCTTGTTAGGCAAGGGCAAGATATCATGGTGCAAGTGGTTAAAGATCCGCTAGGCACCAAAGGCGCGCGCTTAACGACAGATATCACCTTACCCTCTCGCTATCTGGTGTTTATGCCTGGTTCTAGCCATGTTGGTGTATCGCAACGCATCGAGTCTGAAGCCGTGCGTGCTCGGCTGAAGAAAATTACTCAGCCCTTTGTTGACGACGACGGTGGTTTTATTATCCGCACCGCAGCCGAAAGTGCGGGTGAAGATGAGCTAATACAAGATGCAGGCTTTTTAAGGCGCGTTTGGGCCAAGGTCCGCGAGCGCCGCAAGCGCCGCGGTGTGTCTTTGTTGTATCAAGACTTAGCCCTGCCTGTGCGTATCGTACGTGATTTTGTGGGTACAGAGCTGGACCAAATTCAGGTGGATTCGGCGCAAACCTACGAAGAGTTACAGCAGTTTGCACAAGAATTTATGCCTGAGATCGCTGATAAGCTTGAGCATTACAATGGTCCGATCCCAATTTTTGATCTGTATGATGTTGAAAATGAAGTGCAGCGTGCATTGGGGCGTAAAGTAGAGCTTAAATCTGGCGGCTATTTGATCATAGATCAAACTGAAGCCATGACGACAGTTGATATCAATACTGGCGCATTTGTTGGTCATCGTAACCTTGCAGAAACCATCTTCAACACTAACCTCGAAGCGACCCACGCGATAGCGCGCCAATTACGGCTACGTAATTTGGGCGGCATTATCATTATCGACTTTATCGACATGCTCAATAATGAGCATAAAAAACGTGTGCTAGCTAGCTTAGAAAGCGCGTTATCTAAAGACAGAGTCAAGACTAACATCAGTGGTTTCTCCGGTTTAGGTTTAGTCGAAATGACCCGTAAGCGTACTCGTGAAAGCTTAGAGCATGTGCTTTGTGGCGAATGTCCTGCTTGCTTAGGTACGGGTAACCTAAAGACGGTTGAAACGGTTTCTTATGAGATCTTCAGAGAGATCATTCGCTTGAATCGTGGCTACGATGCTGACGAGTTTTTGGTGTATTGCTCACCGACGGTTTACCTGAGCCTGAAAGGTGATGAGAGTCATCTGCTGGGAGAGTTAGAAGTTTATATCGGTAAAAGAGTCAGACTGCAAAACGAACCTATGTACGCGCAGAACAAGTTTGATGTGGTAATAATGTAGTGTCATTAGAGACTTGCGCACCTAAAAAGCGCTCTTTCAATTTGATTCGTTTTTGCTGGCAATTCTTCGCCATCATCTTAGTGTTATTTGCACTTATGGTCAGTTTGTTTAGAGGCTTATTGCCACAACTTGATCAGGTCCGTATGGAGCTGATCAGCTTTGTGGAGTCTGAATATCAAGTCGAAGTTGACGTCGGTCAGCTTGCGGCTGAATGGCAGGCCTATGGTCCGGCATTAACCGTTAAGAATTTCGTCTTACCCGCACAAGACAACCTTCCCGTTACTCTGCTGTTTAATCAAGTGCATGTGAAATTTGATTTTTGGCAGTCGTTGGTCACAGCGTCGCCACAGATTGAGGATGTTATTTTTGATGGGGTTAATGTCGCCCTCGATTTAGATCGTTTAAAGGCGTTAGAACCGCGACAGTCGACCACAAAAATGCAAACAGACTGGCTCTATAAGTTACTGTTAGAGCAGCTAGACCGCTTCTCGATTACCGATGCAAGATTTCAATTATTGAGCAAAGAGCATAGCTATCGCCCCATTTACATTAAAGACATGAAATGGCGAAATACCAGCGGGCGACATCGCGGCGAAGGTCAGTTAGTTCTTGATGAAGATGCCTCTGAAGTTGAGAAGCTAGCATTAAGTGTGGATATTAAAGGTAACGGCAATCGACCCGAGTCTCTCGTTGGGCAATTTTATTTAGCCGCTCGATCGCTTGATATTGGCGAGTGGGCAGCGAGACAGCCTAATCCATATGACACGACAAAAAGTTTACCACTCGAAGGCGTGGTTAATCTTCAGGCTTGGGCTGGCTTTTCAAACCGAACAATTGATGGTGTTACCGTCGAGTTTCAACCTAGTTGGTTAGAGTGGTTTCTTAATGATGAGTCTCAGAAGTTTACCATTAACTCTGGGGCAATGGTGTGGCAACCGGATCCGCAAGGTTGGTCGCTAACTAGCCACGCGCTGAGATTTTCTACCAATGAATCGTCTTGGCCAGCATTATCATTACATGCTAAGAAAACAGATGAAGGTGTCAATGCCAATCTTAGTCAGCTAGAGCTGAGCCAATTGTTGCCATTGCTGCCGCTTATTCCAGGTATAGAGCTCGACAGCCTGAGTACTTGGCAATCATTACAGCCTGCTGGGCGAATTAAAGGTGTTAACGCGCACTGGACCCAGCTACTGAAACAACCTCAAGTTTCACTTGAGCTTGATCAAGTGACTTGGCTAGCTCATGGCAGTATTCCTGGGGTATCTCCAGTTGATATCAAGCTGCAGATGATTGATGACACGCTGAGTTTTTCGCTACCAGAACAAGATTATCGTCTCGACTTGAATGGTGGTTTTGCAGCGCCAGTCAACCTTAAAGGCGATGCCTTTAGTGGTGATTTTAATTTTTCAGACTTAGCGCTGTCTTTGCCTAAGGTGCACTTTAGCAATGCAGACTTAGATATTGATGCGGGTCTGCGTTTAGAGTTTGCCGATGCCGTGCATATGGCGCTGCTCGCCAATGTTGATATTAATGATGTGGCAAATGTCCATCAGTACTTTCCGTTAAATGGCATGAGTAGCGAGCTGGTTAGCTATCTTACCGAGGCGCTTAAGGCGGGTAAAACGGATGATGCCGTCGTGGTTTGGCACGGTGCATTTAGTGATTATCCTTATGCTCAGCACGCCGGTATTTTTCAAGCCTACTTTACGCTAACTGAAGCGAACTTTGAATTTCAACAAACTTGGCCAGCCGTGAGTCAGCTCAACTTGTCAGCCCAGTTTGAAAATGATGCGATGGCGCTTTGGGTCAATCGGGGCCAGCTATTAGATGTTAAAGCTGACGGTGCTTATATTGGTATTCCGTCACTGGGTGAAAGAAGTTTACTGCAGGTGAAAGTGGACTTGGCGACCAAGGCTGAAGCTGCCAATGAGGTTATTCAGAAGTCACCTTTAGTCGATTCAGTTGGGGCTACGCTTAATGTGGTGCAGATCAGTGGCGATATTACTGGGCAGATCGATCTAAGCATTCCACTTTATGATGGCGAAAGTGAGATCATTAAAGGCACGGTTAACTTTAAAGATACGCCGGTTTATGTGACTGAACCTGGGATCCTACTCGATAAGGTTACTGGTCAGCTTCAGTTTATTAATGATGTGGTGACAGGCACAAATCTCGATGCAATTATGTATCAGCAGCCGCTGCAGTTTAGCTTTAATACCGAAAGTATTAATAAAAATTATGCGGTAAATGTCGCGCTCTCAGGGCAATGGCAATTGGCCGATTTGCCACCAGAGCTACATAATCCCCTTAGTGATTATTATGCTGGTCAAGTTGATTGGGATGGTGATTTGCTGTTGATCTTCGATCCCATAGGTTACCGAATTCAAGCGCGAGTCGAAACCGATCTCAATGATGCCAGCCTACAACTTCCAGCGCCTTTTGCTAAAGAAAAAGGCGAAGCTAAGCACTTAGTTGCCGAGTTAATTGGTGATAATAAGCAAGCTTCGCTAGGTATTAAGCTCGATAAGCAAATGGAGTTTTGGGGTGGGTTTGATGCTGACTCTGGTAATTCGTTAGCGCACTTTGACTTACTCTTGGGGCGGCTATTTAAGCCAGGCGACATACTGCGTAAAACCCAAGGCCACCTGCAAATCGATATAGATAAAACCGAGCTGTCACCTTGGTTACCGATTATCCAAAGCTTTGTTGGCCAAGGCGATGCGAGTCAAAGTGATGTTAGTGCAATTACGACAGCGTCTATCGATACCACCGCTAGTCAGCAGGCAGCATTTTTTCCGCCGTTAGTGTCGATTGATGCAGATTTTAATGATCTAAACCTTATGGGGCAGCCACTTGAGGATGTGCATTTTGACGCGGCACCAACCGAGCATGCGTGGCGCTTTGATGTTAATTCGCAGCAGTTCGATGGTCATATTGATTTTTATCCTGATTGGGTTAATCAGGGCCTAAAAATTGTCGCAAATAAATTCCATATGGCGCCAGAGGCGCGTACGGAAGAAACGGCGCACTATAAGTCTGATACGATTATGGCTAACTTGCCGCCACTGGCGGTCGACGTCGACGATTTCTCATTATATGGTAAATCGTTAGGCCATTTAGTATTGCAGGGGACGCCAAGTGAAACCTCTTATCAAATCCAAACTGTGTCGATAACCACGGCTAATGTCGAGCTAAAGGGCACTGGCAACTGGGATATGAGTGAAGGCAAGAACTTAACTTCATTTAAGCTTACGCTAGATGCCGATAAGTTTGATTATCTGTCAGAGCAATTAGGTATAGACCCGGGGCTTAAGAATGCACCGACTGAAGTTACTGCTGATATTTCATGGACTGGCGCGCCTTATGCGTTTTCGCTCGAGACGCTTAATGGTGATGTCAGTTTTGAGTTAGGCAAAGGCCACCTATCTGAAGTGAGTGACAAAGGCGCACGCATTTTTTCGCTGTTTAGCTTAGATTCACTGCTACGTAAGTTGTCATTAGATTTTTCAGATGTGTTTGGTAAGGGGCTTTACTTTGACTCCTTTAATGGCACGCTAAAGCTCGATAACGGGGTGGTTAAAACGACCGACACTGAGATGAATGCCGTAGCGGGTAACATGCGAGTGCGCGGTTATACCGATTTAATGACCGAAAGCCTCAATTATGATATTCGCTTTGTGCCGCAATTGGCATCGAGTGTTCCGACTGTCGTGCTGTTGAGCACGGGCTGGACATTTGGATTAGGGGCGTTTGCACTGACTAAAGTGCTTGAGCCTGTGATTGAGGTGATTTCAGAGATCCGCTTTAGGCTAACTGGCACCATGTCAGAACCTAAGCTTGAAGAGCTAGAGCGCAAGAGTAAAGAGATTGAGATACCAGAGTCTATCTTGCGTCAGCAAACGCCACCGCCGGGTAGCCAAAGCCAGCAAGACCTACCTCAATCAAATACAGTGACAGCAGCCAACAAGGCTGCCTCGGTGGTAATAGGGGCCAGCACTCAGGCCAGCACTCAGACGAATACTCAGGCTGCTAAGGTTGAGGCATCAGGTGTTGAATTAAAGGCCGTGACAGCACCGAATATACAATTTAATGATGCTGGTAGTAGTACCAATATCGGTAGTGGCATTAATGAAAGTGCGACTAATCGCACACTAGATTTACAACCGGCAAAGCTTAGCGTTATTGAATCCAAGCTTGAAACCGCTCAAGATGAGCAGAGCGAATCATCAGATTTACCGCAGCAAGATCTATCCAAGGGCAGTTTGTTAGAGCCAGATAGTCGCCAACAGGGAGAGTTAGATGCAAGTCAGCCTACTGCAATGTCGAAGCAGTCGCAGCGTACCCGACAACCTAGCGTTTATCGAATCGCAGCTTAAGTCATTACCGCAAAAGATTGATGGACCGCAACTGGTGGTATTGCCAGAATGTTGTTTGCTATTTGGTGGTGAAGAGAGTCAACAACTGCAATATGCTGTTGACGCGGAAACGAGCCCCCTTAAGCAAGCACTGGCTAAGCTCGCGGCGCAATATGGCGTTGTGATTGTTGCCGGAAGTATCCCCATTTTAGCTGAAGATGGCCGGGTTTATAATCGCTGTTATGTGTTCGATACCGATGGCAGTATTTTAGGTCAATACGATAAGTTGCACCTGTTTGATGTTGAGGTGACAGATGGCACTAAACAGTATCGTGAGAGTGATGCATTTTGCCCCGGAGATCATATTTGCGTCGTTGATACGCCAATAGGGAAATTGGGTTTAGCTATCTGTTACGACATACGCTTTGCGGATCTTTTTAGAGCGATGCGTGAAGCGGGAGCAGAGCTGATTGCAGTGCCCGCCGCTTTCACTAAAGTCACGGGAGAAGCCCATTGGCAAGTATTGTTGCAGGCCCGTGCGATAGAAACCCAGTGCTTTGTGTTAGGTGCGGCGCAGTGGGGACAACATAATCAAGGTAGCCGAGAGACCTGGGGGCAAAGTATGATAGTCAGTCCTTGGGGAGATATTCTTGCCGAAAAAGCACAAGGCACTGGTTGGGTCCAGGCGCAAATCGATCTGGAAAGCTTACAAGCGCTTCGGCTTAAAATGCCGGTGATTAGCCATAATCGCTTTGTGTCGCCAACGCTTAAATAATGAATTTAGGGTAAATTGAAACTCATAAAGCAGAGCTTCAGTTCACCGAAGTATTTATCGAATCAATATAAAGAGAGAAGAGATGTCATTTTTAACCCAAGTTGGACAGAGCTTATTACAAGATGGGCTAGCAATCGATGATCTACAAAGCTATTTAAAGCGTATTCATGAGCATCAAATTGACTTCTCTGATCTTTATTTTCAAGGTAGTCGCCACGAGTCTTGGGTATTAGAAGATGGCATCGTCAAAGATGGTAGCTTTCACATCGAGCGCGGTGTGGGTGTACGCGCAATTAGCGGCGAAAAAACGGGTTTTGCCTATGCCGATGAAATTACGCCAGCAGCCCTTGAAGCGGCTGCAACAGCAGCGCGCGGCATTGCGGTGGCAGGCGGTAATGCACAAGTTAATGCTTGGACCCAGCAGCAGAGTAAGGCGCTGTATATCAGTTCTGATCCTATCGCTGCGATGGAAGAAGTGAAAAAGATTGAGCTACTTAAGCAAGCCGATGTGTACATTCGCAGTTTAGACAGCCGCATTATTCAAGTTGTTGTGAGCCTATCTGGTGTTCATGAAGAAATTCTAGTGGCAGCGAGCGACGGTACGCTTGCGGCCGATATCCGCCCTTTAGTGCGCTTTAACTGTAGCGTTATTTTAGAAGAGGATGGCAAGCGTGAACGTGGCGCTTCAGGTGGCGGTGGACGTCATGACTATAGCGTACTACTTGAAGATGCTGATGACGGCCTACCATATTGCTTTGCCTTTGCGCGTGAAGCAGTGCGTCAAGCACAAGTCAATTTACACGCGATTGATGCGCCAGCGGGCGAAATGCCGGTGGTACTTGGCGCAGGTTGGCCTGGTGTGTTACTGCACGAGGCTGTGGGCCATGGTCTAGAAGGCGACTTTAACCGTAAGGGTAGCAGTGCCTTTAGTGGCAAGGTTGGCCAGCAAGTCGCGTCAGAATTAGTAACGGTAGTCGATGATGGCACTATGGCTAATCGCCGTGGCTCGTTAAGTATTGACGACGAAGGGGTTCCGACACAAAAGACGGTACTTATCGAGAACGGTATCTTAAAAGGCTACATGCAGGACAAACTTAATGCGCGCCTAATGGGCGAGCAGTCAACCGGTAATGGTCGCCGTGAGTCTTATGCTCACTTACCTATGCCACGTATGACCAACACCTATATGGAAGCGGGTGAGTCAGATCCCGCAGAGATCATTAAGTCGGTTAAGAAAGGGGTTTATGCACCTAACTTTGGTGGCGGCCAGGTGGATATTACATCGGGTAAGTTTGTGTTCTCTGCATCAGAAGCCTATCTCATTGAAAACGGCGAAATCACCCAAGCGATTAAAGGTGCAACGCTAATTGGTAATGGCCCTGAGTCTATGAGTCAGATCTCTATGGTCGGTAACGATCTAGCACTGGATAAAGGTGTGGGCGTATGCGGTAAAGATGGTCAAAGTGTTCCTGTTGGTGTTGGCCAGCCAACATTGAAGTTAGACAAGTTGACCGTTGGTGGCACCGCATAAAAGTTCATAAGCTAGGATTTAGCGAGTAAATAATCGACTAAGTCCTAGCAGGCAAGATGATGCAATGATAGTATCGACCCATTAAAAATAGAGTAAATACTCTAGAGGTGCTAATGAAACGTTCGCTGTGTGCTCTTTTGCTAGTATTGCCGTTAACAGCCCAAGCTAAGACCATGGCTTTTGACGAGGCGTGGCTGCAGTTGACTAAGGTCAGCGACAAGCTGCAGGCCGGAGCTCAAGAAGTCAATCGTGCAGAAGCCGAGCGTAAAGCCGGTGAAGATATGAACCTGCCGTCGATTAACCTTACCGGTAGTTATACTCGCTTAGAAAAACCAATAGAGTTAGATCTGCGCGATCTTAACCCTCTCGCATCACTCGATCCTGCTACATTGCCCCCCGCTCTCGGTGGCGCATTGGCCGGTATTCCTGGCTCAATGTTTGTGACACCTTTTACCGAGCAAGACATTTTCCGCTCAAGCCTGCAGGCTATGTGGCCTATCTACACTGGCGGTAAGATTACTGCTGCGCAAGGGATCCATGAGGCGCAAGTTGCTGAGAAAGAGCAACAGCTTAAACTGACCAGCCGCGAGCTATTCTTACAGCTTGTCGATCGGTATTACGCCGTTGCGGTTACTGAAGCCTTAGTGAGTACCCAAGCCAAGTTAGTTGACTCACTGACCTTGCATGTCTCTCATGCACAGAAATTGGAACAACAAGGTCAAATCGCTAAAGTTGAACGCCTTAATGCACAAGTGGCACTAGAAAATGCCCGCGTCAGTTATGGTAGCGCTAAGCGTCAGTCAGAGATGGCGATGATTGCGTTATCACGCATGTTGCATGAAAGAAAAGTCGACACGACTTCGCCGCTATTTATGCTGCATAAGTCGCCTTCACTGCCGCAACTTGCCGAGCTAACGATGAAGCAGCATCCGGCATTAAAACTGCTTGAGGCAAAAGAAGCACAGGCCCAAGGTTTAGTGGATGTTGAAAAGGGTAGCTACTTGCCAACGGTATTTCTCTACGGTAACTACACCCTGTATGAAGATGATAGCTTGTTTGCCCAAATTGAGCCTGATTGGATGCTAGGTGTTGGCTTTACTATGCCGTTACTCAGTCGAGATGGTCGTAGTGGCAAAGTAGAAGCTGCGCAAAGTGCACTGCTGCAAGCAAGGTATACCAAAGCGCAAACCCAGCAAGATCTGAACTTATTGCTCGATCAGAGCTATCGTCAAATGTTGCAGGCGCAAGAAGAGGTGCAGTCACTCAATACCTCTATGAGCTTGGCTGAAGAAAACAAACGTTTGAGAGATATCGCGTTTAAACAGGGATTATCGACGTCAATTGAGAAAGTCGATGCAGAGCTTAAGCTTAACGCCGTCGCAACCCAACAACTGGGCGCGCAGTACCGATATGTACAAGCATACGCAAGACTGATGGCGATAAGCGGTCAGCTAGATGAATTTATAGGTAGAAGTATCCAGCAAGGGGAAACGAATGCGCACTAACCGTATTTTGGCCGCTGTGGCATTAATCATATTAATTGGTGCGCTGGTATATGGGTTAATCCTTGCTTACACGCCGAAACCACAGCTGCTACAAGGGCAGATAGAAGCCCGCGAGTATAACGTGTCTTCTAAAGTACCGGGGCGAGTCGAAGAAGTCTTAGTTAGACGTGGTGACCTTGTTACCGAGGGCGATCTGCTTTTTGCTATCGATAGCCCTGAGTTAAAAGCGAAATTGATGCAGGCCGAGGGTGGCAGAGATGCCGCGGTTGCTATGCAGAAAGAGGCAGATAATGGTGCGCGTAAACAGCAAATCGCAGTAGCGAAAGAGGAGTGGTTAAAGGCGCAGGCGGCAGCCAAGCTATACCGTACCACTTATGAGCGTTTAGAGGTGCTCTTTAACGAAGGAGTATTGGCAAGGCAAAAGCGCGACGAGGCCTTTACTCAGTGGCAAGCGGCAAAGTATACCGAACAAGCGGCATTGTCCATGTATCAAATGACCAGTGAAGGCGCCCGGGTTGAAACCAAAGCGGCGGCTGCGGGCAATGCTCGTATGGCTGAAGGAGCGGTGAATGAGGTTTCTGCAATCCTACTTGATAGCCAAATGCGCTCACCAAAAACAGGTGAGATCAGCGAAGTCTTATTGCAAGCCGGAGAGCTAGCACCAAGTGGTTTCCCCGTGGTGAGTTTGATTGACATGAATGACGCTTGGGCCGTGTTCCAAGTGCGTGAAGATCAACTAAAGCAATTTAAGCAAGGCGATGTACTTAAACTGACCATTCCAGCGCTTGAACAGGACGTGGAGTTTACCGTGACTCATATTGCGGTGATGGGCGATTTCGCGACTTGGCGTGCTACCGAGAGTGGCCATGATTTTGATATGCGTACCTTCCAAGTAGAGCTGCGTCCTAACAAATCTATTGCAGATTTAAGAGTCGGTATGTCGGTGCTATTCACCCTTTAAGGTGAGTGACACAACGAAGAGGTCAAGGCTTTGATAAAGTTGCTCAAGCGAGAGTTTATCGCCCTGCAAGATGATCCATGGCAGTTGGCGTTGATCAGCTATATTCCGCTGCTGAGTATCATCTGCCTGTGGCTGCTATTTAGTGCAGGCTTGCCAAGGCAGTTACCGGTTGCAGTGGTTGATCTAGACAACAGCCAAGTTAGCCGTGCGCTCGCACGTCAACTGCAAGCCAACCCGGTGACCAAGCCTATTAGTTACGCTGGTTTACCAAGCGCAGTCGAAGCGATGAGGCAGGGTGAGGTTTATGCCTTACTCGTGCTGCCTTACGGGCTCAATCGCGATCTATTGACCGCTAAAACTCCTATTATCGATATTCGTTACAACAGCCAGTTTTTATTGGTGGGTAAGTTACTATCGAGTCAATTATTGGTGACAATGGCAGATGGTCTCAAGCCATTAGGCGAGCTTAAATTGCTTGCGGCAGGAGTGCCTATGGAGCGGGTTGCTGTTAACTTGAGTCCTATTACCACCCAAACTACGGCATTGTTTAATCGTAATACCAACTACGTTGGCTTCTTGGTGCCACCAGTGTTGATTGCACTGCTGCAGTTGTTGGCGATGATGGTGTTTGCTAATAGTCTTAACCGCGAGCTCCGCTGGAACACGACGAAGCAGTGGTCTGAGCTTGGATTATGGAAAGTGATTACGGCAAAAGTGTTGTTCTATACGCCGTTGGTACTGCTGCATGGTGGCTTTATCTTGGCCCTTATCTATCTATTTCTTGAACTGCCTATCGCAGGCAGTATGGCCGTGATATTGCTCGCGCAAACGGTGATGTTATTAGCGGTTTGGTTAATGGTACTGACCATCTTTTTTGCCCTACAAGACAGCGCCCGAGTTATTAGCTTTTGTACCGCAATGTTCGCGCCCGCGTTTGCATTTATGGGGGTTACCTTTCCGGTGCATGAGATGCCAGTACTTGCTCAGTGGTGGCGCGTTATCATGCCAACCAGTCATTATATTGAAACACATATTGCGGTGGTCAGTTATGGCCAAGGCTTGATGGCTAGCTTAGCGCAAATGACCAGTTACTGGGGATTCCTGTTGCTACTGATCCCAATCAGCATCTTGGCGAAAAAAGATTTTTCTGTCACTGAAGCGCCAGTGTTAACCGCTACGGCTAAGGAGCAATAATATGAGCTTCCTAGCGCTTATTTGGTGTGAATTAAAAGCGATTATTGCCGATAAAACGATTGTTATTACCGTTTTTGGTGGTGTGCTGTTTTATTCGATTCTTTATCCTCTGCCCTACCTCAATGAGGTGCCGACAAAGCAGCAAGTGGTCGTGATCGATCATGACCACTCCTCATTAAGTCGCAAGCTTATTCGTTACGCCAATGCCAGCCCTAAAATTGAGGTGGTCACTGAGTTAGGTTCAATCGATGAGGCGAAGCGCTGGATAGAAACGGGCCGCGCACATGGTTTGCTGGTGATCCCTGCTGACTTTAGACAAGATCTGTTATTAGGCAAAGGTGTTACCTTAAGCTATGGCGGTGATGCGAGTTACTTTTTGATCTACTCTGCAATCGTTGAAGGCTTGGTTTCTGCGGGCTTAGATATCAGTAAAGATATCCAACGAATGGGCCTATTAGCCAAGGGTAATAATGCGACAGCGGTCAAGCAGAGCTTGAATGTGGTTAAGCTCAATAGTATTCCAGCTTTTAACCCAAGCTTAGGTTATACGCCTTATGTGGTACCGGGTTTGTTCCTGCTGATATTGCATCAAACTTTGCTAATTGGCACTGGAATATTAGGCGCAAGCCAATGGAAGCAACAAGGTTATTGGCGCGATGTCAGCCCACTTAAACTCATCTGTGGCCGTATGGTCGCCTTTATGGCGGTTTATGCACTATTAAGCAGTTACTACGTCGGCTATTGCTACTATTGGTATGACGTTAGCTTACAGGCAAGTTTGGGCCAAGTAGCATTGCTGATGTTACCTTTCTTATTGGCAACGTGTGCGGCAGGTATCGCCTTTAGTAGTCTGTTTACTCGGCGCGACTTACCGACGCAAGTATTGCTACTGGTTTCTATGCCAATCTTGTTTGTTTCAGGCTTTGTGTGGCCAACAGCGCTTATTCCTGAGGCGGTTGTAGCGGTATCACAAGTTGTGCCAGCGGTTCCCGCGATTATGGCCATGTTAGAGCTAAATCAGATGGGCGCATCGTGGCAGAGCATTATGCCGCAGTGGTTACAGTTATGGGCTATGGTAGCGGTTTTCTTTGGCTTGGCTTATTGGGGCGCTTCTAAGCGGTTAAAGCGGCCAGCTTAGCTCTATATTAACTTGAGTACGCTGTTAATTTGGGTGCGATGTTAATTCTGATTATTAGCATCGCATTAATTAACGGCTCATCTTGATATTGACTCTGCAAGACGGCGTGAACTCATCCATGAGGGGTTAACCGCAGCATTCATGCTGCAGAGACTTGCTCCCTCAATATCAAGCAGATCTTCATTGGGCTGTACGATTCATTGTGTATTTAATTAAATTGCAATTAGTCGATAGAATCAGACGAACGACTGATAAATAAAAAGCCCGCTGTAACTTAAGTTGCAGCGGGCTTTTTATTTGTGTGTTGAAAGTGGCTGGTTTTAGGTGCCGCTTAACTCAACAATTAATGATATGCCTGACTTGACGGCTTTCGGTGTTTCTACATCGATAGAAATAGAGCTGCTCTTGGCGGCTTCGCCAACGCTTGCAGGATCGATATCATTGGTCAGGGTAAAGCTGGTTGTGGTGCCACCTATGCTGTTGGTGTTGGGGACTTCATAGGTTGAAGCATCTAATTCACCTTCACTGGCGGTGGTATTTAAAGTGGTACCCGATGGCATTATTTGATTAGCGCTATCGAAGAAGCGCACTGCAAATGTTGATGTTGCGCCAGCTGGAATTGCTGTTGGAGTCAGGGCTTGTTGACCACTGGTGTAGATAACAACTCCATCTTGGGTTATTTCAAAATGCGCAGTAGAGCCAGACATGGTCATCACTAATGCTTTGCGGATATACGTTTTATTAGCTTGGGCATCACCACAAAGGCTACCTGTACACTGCGGGCCATTAAACAGGCCATCAGCTGGAGTATAGGGTTGGTCTGACAGGGTATTAAAGTAAGGCTCACCGGAGTCATGTTCACCATCTTCATTATCATCACGGAATGCATCACCTAAATCGCTAAACCCTTGAGGGTGGTAGGTTTCAATATCCATACCATTTCCTGAACAAGCAACTGCATCGCCATTCGCATTTAAGCACGCTAGTGCTACGGCGTTGCCATCATCATTATCAAAGATATTATTACCGTTAGTATCGAAAAAGGTTTCATGACCTAAGGCATAAGCCAGCACTGTGATGCGATGATCGGGTACGCGTGGGCTAGTTGACGTCCATTCAACGCTACAACTGCCATTTACTGTTACGCAGCTTGGCTCAATTTGACCGCCTTCGGCTGTAAAGTTAATGCTGGTGTCATTCGGCGCTGGGTTACCAAAGCTGTCAGAGGCATAGGCTGTAATCGTAGCCTTTACGTTGTTAAAATCACCCGCTTCAGGGTTAAATAAGCTGCTTGATAAACCAAAGCCTAACTGCTGTGGCAAACCGGTATTGATGGTGAGTTGCTCAGACTGGGTCGTTACTGATTCGCCATCACTGCTTGTCGCTGTGGCTAGCACGCGCACAGGGGTAGGCATGGTGCCTGAAAGTACAGTAGCGCTTACTAGGCCTGCAGAGTTACTGGTGTTGCTGGTGCTTGTGTCGCCATTGGCAAAACTAATATCGCCAATCGTGGTATCTAGCGAGAAATCCACAGCTTGCTGGGCGATAGGTTGGCCATTAGCATCAGCCACCTTAAAGGTGATGAGCGATGATTCACTCGAACCGGTACCGCCTGCGCCTTTAATCCGAATTGATGTCGGCTCAGCAGAGATAAAGCTCAAATTAGCTAAGGTTTGGCTTTCCAGTGAAAAATCGAGCTCTGCTGTTAGGGTTTGGTTACCCGCAACAACTGATGCGATGATTTGGTCGTTACGCTGGCTATTGCCGCTACAGCTCGTGTTCTCAAAGGTTGAACTAGCAGTACCTGATAGTGTCGTTACTGGCGAGTCGATACTGGCATCGTTACTGAGTACGCAGCTAGAGCTAAAGCTGACGCTGGTGGGTGTTTGTAAAGGGGTGTAGGTGCCATCATCGTTTTTGGTCGCTACATCAGCAGTCACCCCAAATGTACCGCCGGCACTGACAATATATTTATCCGCTTCAAGTGGTAGGGTGGTAGCTAGTTTATTTTCTGTAAACGTGCTGCGGTCTGTTGAGAAATGACCGATGACGATAATGCCATCGTCACTGACCGCATCTTTGGCTAGCACTTCATATAGACCTGAGCTTTGATAGGTCTTGCCTTCATCTTCAAGACTAACGGAGAAATTAGCAGCGCCCAGTTCAGCCTCACTTGGAGTGTAACTAACTTGAGCAATACCGTTTTCTTTGGTCAGCGCTGAGTCTGGATTAAGGCTAGCGCTACCTGCGGTAAAGCTTGCTTTCTTGCCTGCTACGCCTTGGCCTTGATCATCGAGGAATTGAGCCTGTAACTGTACGGTTTCACCCGCCTTAAACTGAGTCACGACAGCTGTGCCATTAATGATGGCGCTATTTAAGCTGAACTTAGGCTCAGAAGGCGCCGTTGTCGAGGTAAACTCAAAATTCTTGCTGGCATTGGCATTGCTTTCACCTTCAGTGAAGCTAGCGCTTAATGTTCCCGCCCCTTCAGCGCCAGAAGCGTTGCTGACGATGACCTCGGCTAGGCCATCGGAATTAGTTAGTTTGTTGGCGACAGATAACTCAGCAAAGCTTGTCGAGAAAGAGATGAGTTGGCCACTGCGGTTGCTATTATCTTGCTTAAGATGTGCAACGGCACAAAAAGAACTGTTAGCTGCAAAACTGAGCGAATTAGTTGGTTCGGCACAGGCGCCGTCAACAACGGTCTTATAACTGATAGACAGGCTGTAGGTTCCGCCATTGTCGGTATCGCTATTGTCATCCGATGCACCGTTACAGCCACCGAGTAAAGAAAGACAAATTAAAGAAAGAGGGAGAGTAGCCAGTTTTGAGGGCAAGCGCATTTGCATATTCCTTGTACTACAAATTTTCACTGTATGTTTAGGATGGGCGCTTGTGTACTAAATCTAAAAAGACCATAAAAAAGCTCCCAAAGTCATGTAAGGACTGAGGGAGCTATTGTGTCGCTATATAGAGATTATGTCTATATATGTAACGATTAATCTTTGATCTCGTTACGGATATATTTACTTAATTCTTTCGCTGTCTTTGAGGCTTCGATATCAGGATTTTTCGTTAGCTCTTTTTTAGTCTGACGAATGTACTGACGTAGCTTCTGCCTATCAAATTCAGGGTATTGCTCTATTAAGGCTTGTACCGCTGAGTCGCCTTCAGTTAATAGCTGATCACGCGCCTTATCGGCTACATTGGTCTTAGCGCTTTCATTGCTGTTCTGGTTCAGCACGTTCTTAATCGCGACATCTAACTCTTCGAGATCAACAAAACGCATTAGTTTACCAATGTACTGAATATGACGACGGTGCGCTTCTGTATTCATTTTGATTATTTTAGCTTTCAAAACATTATCAAGAAGTGTTTCATCAAGATTTAGCTTCTGTACTTGGGTCTTACTAAGTGCAACTAGTCTATTACCGTATTCTTGATAGATGGCGATTTCGCGTTTTGCATCCGCTCTACTTTCGTAGTTCTCATCTTTGTCATACGGCTGGTGGAAGTGTTCTGAGTCACCGACAATCTTCATATCTAAAATCTCTTACAAATTCTGCGTTAATAATAACATCTAAACTTGGTTATTTCCTTTCCTATTTTTGAGACTAGATACCTTTATTAGTGGTTTGAGCGATAGGGGGTAGGTATTTTTAAGCTGGTTGCTTTAGTACAAGAGATTGCTGCCGAGGGATTATTTAATGTGATTGGCATTTGGGTTTGTTATGCTAGCGTCATTGCCGACAAATAAAGAGTAGATCTGTGTCTTCACCTAGCATTGATATTGAATTGGATTCCCTGAAAGATGCCGTTTCGATGGCGCTGGAATATGCAAAAACATTAGGCACTTCTGGTGCAGAAGTTGCGATCAGTAAGCAGCAAGGCTTATCTGTTTCGACGCGAATGAAAGAAGTTGAAACCGTTGAATTTAATAAAGATGGCGCCTTAGGTATTACCGTTTTTAGAGAGGGTTGCAAGGGGAGCTCGTCGACGTCAGATTTAAGTAAAGAAGCGATTCAGCAAGCCGTTAAAGCGGCAAATGATATTGCACGCTTTACCTCAGCAGATCCATTTAACGGTTTGGCTGAAAAGTCGTTGATGGCAACTCAGTTCCCCGATCTTGATCTGTACCACCCTGAAGATATTTCGCCTGAAGAGTTAACTCGCCTTGCGGTATTAGCCGAAGAAGCGGCATTAGACACCGATAAGCGAGTACAAACTTCTGATGGCGCTAGTGCAAACGCGCATTCAAGTGTAAAAGTGTATGGTAATAGCCATGGATTTTTGCATGGTTTTTGCAGCTCACGTTACAGCCTAAGTTGTGTCGCAATTGGCGAACATGAAGGCGGTATGCAACGTGATTACGACTATACGATTGCACGCAAGTTTAGCGAAATGACGTCCCCTGAAATTATTGGTAAGCAAGCGGCTGAAAAAACCGCAGGCCGATTAGGCGGACGAAAAATCGCGACGACTCAATTGCCTGTATTGTTTTCTCCCGAAATCGCCACAGGCTTAATGGGCCACTTAGTGGGCGCGATCAGCGGTGGCAGTTTATATCGTAAATCAAGCTTTTTGCTTGATGCCATCGATACCCAAGTGTTCCCTGATTGGTTTAGCATTCATGAAGATCCATTAATGGTAGGCGCATTGGGAAGCTCGGCATACGACAGCGAAGGCGTAGTCACTCAGGCGCGCGACATTATTGATAATGGCCGTTTAGCCACTTACCTACTGACCAGTTACTCGGCGCGTAAGTTAGGCTTAACCAATACAGGTCATGCTGGTGGTATCTACAACTGGACGCTATCAACGACAGGCCAAACTTTTGATCAATTGGTTAAAGAGATGGGTACAGGTCTTATCGTGACTGAGGTGATGGGCCAAGGCGTGAATACGGTTACTGGTGATTACTCTCGTGGCGCAGCGGGTTTTTACGTTGAAAATGGCGTAATTCTTTACCCGGTTGAAGAGATCACTATCGCGGGCAACCTTAAGGATATGTATCAAAATATCGTTGCGGTGGCGAAAGACAGAGATCTACGTTCATCGATCCGCACAGGCGGTATCTTAATGGATAAGATGAAGATCGCAGGTAGCTAAGGCTAAGACTCCATATCGCTATTGGCATTGGCGCTAGAGCTAGCTGCTCGACTTGTCTAAAAAAGGCGACCAATGGGGATAATGCCGGTAAGTTAAGCCCAAACTTGATTCAAAACTAAAAACTAAGAACCCAGCACAAACTGGGTTCTTTGCTTTAAAAGCTATAAACCACGAAGTGCTCACTTCGTGTCCTTTGTGGTCCATTCTTATCTTTCGAAATCATCGAACTTTCTCTGCGTAATTTGTTTAAGTGATCGGCTTTACTACCAATCGGAAGTTTTTATAGCCAGTTATTGGATTAATCAAGCTTGCTGCTATGCGCCTGCTCGGTGCTTTGCCAAAACTGCTGTAATGCCCTTGCAAGGTTATCGCTACTTAAAATACTGAGGTGATCTTCATTTAAACCATATATACGTTCAGCCTGTTGCTGAGCTTTGTCTCTAAGTTGGCTATCTAGGCTAATCACACCGTCACTGCTCTTTTCATTAATAATACCACTGACTTTGTAGCCAAAGATGAGCTGGTGTGCAGGCTTTACAAGCTCCTCATCACTGGAAAATAATTTGGCTATGAAGTGACTGTTTGGCGCAAGATCGCGCCAAGCCGGCATTACCACTGGCGCATAATCGACTCCACTTTGGGCCGACCCGACACCGGCGAAGGGACTCGATATCGAAGTAAAGCTGGCAATATCGTCACAACCTAGCTGATTACGGCACAGATCTAAATAGGCTTGGGTGACTAGTCCTCCCATGCTATGGGCGACTAAGTGTAGGGTTTTGACGTCATAGCGGTAATCGATAATTTTTATGAGGCTGTTTAACCCATTAGCTAAGAGATCTAGCGGTAATCCGCTGGGGTAGTTCATCACCCAAACTTGATACTGGCTTCTATCGACTTTATTGATAAGTGGGGCAAAGTCTCGGGCTGTGCCATTCATGCCGTGGATAAACAGGATTGGGATTTTACTGTCATCGAATTTATCGACAAAGAACACCCCACTATGGCCTTCCAATAGATGGGTTATCGGTTTCCACATCCCGAGCTGAGCCGTCTCTGCATCAAATGTTACATCATCAAGACTGGCCATCTCACCTATCTTAGCGGGACTCACCTTAACATTGACGAGATTGTTTAATGCTTTGTCGACGAGATTTTTAGGGACGTTTTTGTCGGAATTAACTAGGGTTAGCTTCAATGGTTTATCAGCCACTCCAGAGAGTTTAGTGACCGAAAATGCCTCACCTACTTGAAAGCGTAAATCGTTATTAAGGTCGTTAAAAGTAAACAGGTATCGGCTGCGAGTGTCGCCTGTAACCGTTATCTCCTGGTTGCCAATAACCACTTCATAACCATCGACGTAATCGCTATCTAGCTCCTGTAGCAGCACTAACACAAAAGACTCTGTCTGATGAGCCGACTCAATAATTACCTGATACTCGACGTAGACCTTATCCAGCATATCGACCTCTTTAGCGAGGTGGCGAAAGTTAGCACAGCCATGGATTAAACTGATGATCGCGATAATGAACATTATTTTTAGCATCTGCATTGCTAGTACACTCCTTGGCGGTGGAGTCCTAATGCCCCTTAAATCATGTTGATAACTTAGCAGGATTTGTGAGCAATGTTTATATTTTGCTTGTGATTATCATAACTAAAAATAAAAACTTGAATATATGAAAAATCATATATATTATTTTTCATATATACTGTTTTCTATGTATACAGTATCTAGTACATATTAGTTTACCGAGAAGTAATGATGACACCTTTAACATTTTTTAAGGCATTAGCCGATGACACGCGCTTACGCAGTTTATTGCTTATCCAAGCAGAAACGGAGCTGTGTGTTTGTGAGCTGATGACAGCTCTTGATGAGATCCAGCCAAAGATCTCACGCCATCTAGCGCTGCTGCGTAAGTTGGGTCTGTTAGTTGATAGGCGCCAAGGCCAGTGGATTTTTTATCGTATTAATCCAGAGTTACCTTCTTGGGCCAATGAGATTATGCAAACCTTGGCTAAGGAGCACGTTGAATTAATAGCGAGTAACTTAGCCAATTTAAAACTGATGGGTGACCGCCCAGAGCGGGTTAAGACCTGCTGTTAGTTACTGAATGTTGTTAGCGATTTTTACAAATTAGGCTGAAATTATGGGTATTTTTGAACGTTATTTAAGTGTTTGGGTGGGGCTTGCTATTGTAGCCGGGGTTGTCCTCGGTAGTTTATCTCCAGATACATTTGCGATGGTTGCCGGGCTTGAGTATGCCCATGTCAACTTGGTTATAGCGGTACTGATTTGGGTAATGATCTACCCGATGATGGTACAAATTGATTTTTCTGCGATCAAAGATGTCGGTAAAAGCCCGAAAGGTCTCGTGCTGACACTGGTTATCAACTGGTTGATTAAGCCGTTTACGATGGCGGCTTTAGGCTGGCTATTCTTTAAAGTGTTCTTTGTTGATTTTGTCGACCCACAAACGGCGAATGAATACATTGCAGGCATGATCTTACTTGGCGTTGCACCTTGTACTGCCATGGTCTTTGTCTGGAGCCAGTTAACCAAAGGTGACCCTAACTACACATTGGTGCAAGTTTCGGTAAATGACTTAATCATGGTTGTCGCCTTCGCTCCGATCACGGCATTGTTACTCGGCGTGAGTGATATCCAAGTCCCTTGGGCAACACTGTTATCTTCAGTGGGTTTATATGTGGTGTTGCCCTTGGTTGCAGGGGCTGTGACCAGACATTTATTGCAGAAGAAAGGCGATGATAACCAGCTCAATGCTTTCGTCGCTAAACTAAAACCTTGGTCTATGGTGGGCTTGCTTGCCACTGTGGTTTTACTATTTGGTTTTCAGGCTGAAACCATTATTGCCCAGCCGCAAAACATAGTGTTAATTGCTATTCCATTATTAATCCAAACATATGGCATCTTCTTTATCGCGTTTTATGCCGCGAAAAAAATGAAGTTAACCCATAAGATCGCCGCGCCAGCTTGCATGATTGCGACTTCAAACTTTTTTGAGCTAGCGGTGGCAGTGGCAATCTCGTTATTTGGTCTGCACTCTGGTGCCGCGCTTGCCACTGTGGTGGGTGTGTTAGTCGAAGTACCTGTGATGTTATCGTTAGTGGCAATTGCTAATCGCAGTCGTCACCTATTTGCCGATGATGATGCTGCAGAGCCATCAGTGTAATTGGGGCTATATATTCGAGCGATATGGACAACAGAAGAGTTTAATCACTAGATTGGAGTTCTGTGCTAGCACTATAACTAGTACAAGACCCCAGCCTTACAGCATAACAAACAGATTAAGAGACGATTATGACAATTAAAATTGGTATTAACGGTTTCGGTAGAATGGGGCGTTTAGCACTAAGATCTGCATGGCATAATAGCGACGTTGAGTTTGTACAAATTAACGATCCTGCAGGCGACGCCGCAACCTTAGCGCACTTATTAACGTTCGATTCGATACATGGTCGTTGGTCTGAAGAGGCCACCGCTGAGGGGGATACCATGGTCATAGGTGATAGTCGTATTGCGACCACTCGTAATAAGGCGATAGCCGATACTGACTGGTCTGCTTGTGATGTGGTGATTGAAGCGTCTGGAGTGATGAAAACCAAGGCGCTGCTACAAGCCTATTTAGATCAAGGTGTTAAAAGAGTCGTGGTGACAGCGCCGGTGAAAGAAGACGGTGTATTAAACGTGGTAATGGGCGTGAACCAGCAACTTTATAATAAAGACATTCACCCAATCGTGACCGCGGCATCGTGTACCACCAACTGCTTAGCGCCAGTGGTTAAAGTTATCCATGAAAACATCGGTATCAAGCATGGCTCAATGACCACGATTCATGACATTACCAATACCCAAACGATATTGGATGCGCCTCATAAAGATCTACGTCGTGCCCGTGCTTGTGGTTTAAGTCTTATCCCTACTACCACAGGTAGTGCAACGGCAATTACGCATATTTTCCCTGAGTTAAAGGGCAAGTTAAACGGCCATGCGGTGCGTGTGCCACTTGCTAATGCCTCTCTTACTGACTGCGTTTTTGAGCTAAACCGCGATACGACAGAAGCTGAGGTGAATCAGTTATTACGCGAGGCTGCAGAGGGTGAGCTTAAAGGTATTTTAGGATACGAAGAGCGTCCACTGGTGTCTGTGGATTATAAAACCGACCCTCGCTCAAGCATTATTGATGCGCCATCGACCATGGTTGTTAACGGCACCCAAGTTAAACTTTATGTCTGGTATGACAATGAGTGGGGTTATGCGAACCGTACTGCTGAGTTAGCCATTATGGTCGGACGAGCGGATCAGGCTTAAATAGAAGGTTCTAGGTGCTAGGTGCTAGGTTCTAGGAAAAGCAGGGCGCTTCGCTTCTAGGTCCTAGGTAAAGCAGGAAAAGCTAAGACAGTGCTAGCTGGGACGAATGTTTTGGCTGTTGCTTTTTCCTAGCAGCGCAGCGTCCTAGCAGTGGCGCAGCCACGTCCTCGCATCCTAGGTCCTTCTTTAACTTTAGGTTCTAGGTTTTAGGTCCTAGGAAAAGCTAAGACGAGCGGCCTGCGGCCTTACGGAACGTTCGCAGACTCACTCACGGAACGCTTTGCTTACGGTAAAGAAAAGATAGAAAATTGACTGTAGGTTGGGCTTTAGCCCATCAAGCTAAGATGATGCAAGCTGAGTCAGTCTGCTGTTCTAGCCTTTTCTTTTCCTAGCAGCGCAGCGTCCTAGCTGTGGCGCAGCCACGTCCTCGCATCCTAGGTCCTTCTTTGTATCCTAGTCCCTTTTTTAAAGGTGGTAAGCGTGTTAACTAAATATCGTTCTTTGCCTGATAGCGTTAAGCAATACTTCATCGTTACAGGTAATTACTGGGCATTCACGCTCACCGATGGCGCCCTGCGCATGTTGGTGGTGCTGCATTTTTACGACTTAGGTTATACGCCGCTGGCGATTGCGATGCTGTTTCTATTTTATGAGATCTTTGGTGTGGTAACCAATCTGGTTGGCGGCTGGCTTGGGGCAAGGCTTGGACTAAACCGTACCATGAATATTGGCCTAGGTTTACAGATAGTGGCTTTATCTATGCTATTGCTGCCAACCGCTATGCTCACCGTGCCTTGGGTGATGGCGGCGCAGGCGCTGTCGGGGATCGCTAAAGATCTTAATAAGATGAGCGCTAAGAGTGCGATAAAAACCTTAGTGCCCAAGGATGCTGACGATAAGCTCTATCGCTGGGTGGCGATGCTTACCGGATCTAAGAATGCACTAAAAGGTGCGGGGTTCTTCTTAGGAGGGCTATTACTCTCTGCCGCAGGCTTTACTGGCGCGGTGGCGATTATGGCTGTGATGCTATTGATTGTTTGGCTTTGCAGTATGGTGAGTTTGAAAGCGAACTTAGGTAAAGCTAAGTCTACACCTAAATTCACCGAGATCTTCTCTAAGAGTGAAAGTGTAAATGTTTTATCTGCAGCGCGCTTGTTTTTGTTCGCGGCTAGAGATGTGTGGTTTGTGATTGCGCTGCCAGTATATCTCGCGAGCCAGTTAGGCTGGGATCATAGCAGTGTTGGGGCATTCCTTGCGCTCTGGGTAATCGCCTATGGCATGGTGCAATCCATCGCGCCCTCTTTGACGGCAAGAAACAAGACTCCTGATGGACACATTGCAACGCTTTGGGCGGGGTTACTGACCTTGGTTACCTTAGTGCTCGCAGTACTGCTCTTTACTGGTTTGGTTGCACCTCAGATCGCGCTGATCACAGGTTTAATGGTTTTTGGCGCTGTGTTTGCCATTAACTCTTCACTGCATAGCTATTTGATTGTTAGCTATGCTGGCGAGGATGGCGTATCGCTGGATATTGGCTTCTACTATATGGCTAATGCGATGGGGCGTTTACTGGGGACGATTTTATCAGGCTGGGTGTATCAGGAGGCTGGCTTATCGGCTTGTTTGTTTATTTCGGCTGCCATGTTGTTTGTGACTTTTCTCATTTCCTTCAAATTACCCAGAGCCTCGCTTAAACCAAAGCGCTCTTTGTAACGGCCTCTCACTTGGTAACTCACTGCTGTTAGCGCGTTATTAACAGCAGTGTTTTGTTCACTGGGGGCAGATTAATCATTACTTTGTCATAACGCCACCTAGCGCGATGGCAAAATAATTCATGTCATATCGATGGCGATAACAGTTTTAGTTTGTTTTCTAGCCTTTCCAAAGGTTAACAATTCGTTGTACTCTGTTTTCCAAGTTTGAGTGGTTTCTGAAAGATATAAGCACTGACTTGCTAGGACCTTTTGATCTTGCTTAACCAAGGAAAGATCAAAAAGCCCTAAATGTATAAATATAAATAATAACGATAAATTCTCTGTATCAACGAGGTTTGAATGGAAGCTATTACGGATTTTGTAGGCATGATCAACGGCGTGGTCTGGGGGACTCCAATGTTGGTTATGATTTTGGGGGTAGGCTTGTTCCTGACCTTTGGATTACGTTTAATGCCGATTTTAAAGTTAGGCACAGGCTTTAAACTCTTATGGTCGGGTCGCATCCCTGACAAAGATAAAAACATGAAGGGTGAAATTAGCCCTTTTAATGCGTTAATGACGTCTCTGTCTGCCACCATTGGTACGGGTAATATCGCAGGTGTTGCTACCGCGATTTTTATTGGTGGACCGGGCGCGCTATTTTGGATGTGGTGCACAGCGCTGGTGGGCATGGCAACCAAGTTTGCAGAAGCTGTTCTCGCGGTTAAATATCGCGAAGTCGATGACAATGGTAACCACGTTGGTGGTCCAATGTACTACATCAAAAATGGCTTAGGCTCTAAGTGGGCGTGGTTAGGTACCGCTTTTGCGCTATTTGGCTCTCTAGCGGGTTTTGGTATCGGTAATACGGTGCAGGCGAACTCAGTTGCCGATGCGCTCAGCAGTAACTTTGGCGTACCTAACTGGGTGACAGGCGTGGTGCTAATGGTATTGGTTGGTGCAGTGCTGATGGGCGGAATTAAGCGTATTGCCGACGTTGCTGGCAAGTTAGTGCCTATGATGACAGTCTTTTATATTGCTGCGGGTATTGCGGTATTGGTTGTCTACGCTGCTGAAATCCCGGCCGCATTCGAGCTTATTATTCACAGTGCCTTTAACCCCGTGGCGGCTCAAGGCGGCTTTGCCGGTGCAGCAGTTTGGGCGGCGATTCGCTTTGGTGTCGCGCGTGGTGTGTTCTCCAATGAGGCTGGTCTAGGTAGTGCGCCTATCGCGCATGCGGCGGCGCAAACTAATAATCCGGTCGCTCAAGGCTTAGTGGCGATGCTAGGTACATTTATTGATACCTTGATTGTTTGTAGCATTACGGGTTTGGCTATTATCGTATCGGGTGCATGGACCTCAGGTGAGAACGGCGCGGCGCTGACATCATTTGCATTCTCACATGCGTTTCCAATGGGTAACTATGTCGTGGCGATAGCGCTCAGCGTATTTGCGTTTACGACCATCTTGGGCTGGAGTTTTTACTGTGAGAAGTGCGTGCAGTTCCTATTTGGCATGAAAGCGATTAAGCCATTTAGAATTATTTGGACCTTAGTTGTGCCATTAGGGGCGGTGAGTTCACTGGAGTTTATCTGGCTACTTGCAGATACGCTGAACGCTATGATGGCTATTCCTAACCTAATCGCTTTAGCGCTGCTAAGCCCCGTGGTCTTTGCGTTAACGAGAGAGTATTTTCTGAAGAAGCGTGAGACTGATTTGGAGTCGCAAAAAGCGAAATAGGCGATTATTGAACGCTGATATTGATTGGTATTAAAAACTAAAAAAGCTCCTGGATAGTATCTCAGGAGCTTTTTTTATTACGCTATTTTAAGTTTATGCCCAAAAGTCATCTTCACTTAAATCACGTTTTAATTGTGCTCTTTCAAGGTAGGCTTCGAGGCGTTTTTTCACCTCTTTTTTGTGCGCTAACTCGTTAGCAGCTTGCTGATTTTTAGGCGTTGTATACGCCTCCATCTCTGCATCGTTGGGCACAAAATCAATAATCTGAGCCATCACGAATTCCTCTTAGCTAGGTATCTATTGTTCCAAATCGCTTGCTTAGCGTTAAAAGGGAATACTCTTGATACCGTATGGTTAATAACTAAACAATGTCTGCACTCATTGGCTTACTCGATTAAACCTATTAGTGAGTGCTTAATTTGGAATTTAGCAGGAAGTGGTTTAAAAATATGCGATCTATGTAACAAAATTACATATTCCGTCTACTTTTTATCATTACGGATGAATTTCAGATAGTTAGTGAAACTTTATAACGGTAATTGTTTTTTGATAATTTGGCCATTTATTGTTAAATATTGAATAAATGGCCTTTAAAATAGAAGCTTATAGAGAAAAACTATAGCTGTAACCGAGTAAAACTTTGGCATCGTCATTTTTAAGATCTGTGTCACTGACAGTAAATGAGACGCTACCAAAATCGGTATCTTTACTTAATGCCAGTGAGTAGTCGGCATAATTATCAGTATCGAACCAAGCTGTAACAACATCGCCTGTTGAGTAACCATAGTGAGCGGCGATAAATAAGCTGTCAGAGATTGGATAAGTGATGGTTGTTTGAAGGTAGGCCATATCGGTATTGTCTAAAGAGGCGCCAGTAACATCATCTCCAGCATTGACTAAATGCGAGTAGCTGACAGCTATCCACTTCCAGCTAACGGCTGCGCTCAATTCGCCTAGATCTATGTTGGCGTCCGCATCTGGGTATGCGTAATAGAGGTAGCTCAAGTCATATTCAAACTCATCGCCAATGGTGCCTGCAAAACCGGCATAAAAGTCAATTTCATAGCTAGTGTCATCACCAAAGTCGACATTAGATGCCCAAGTACCCGCATAGAAGCCTGAATCATGGCTGTAATCAACTCCGCCTTGTACGGCTACCGCGTCGTTAGTTTGTGTCACCCCGCGCCATAGATAGTTAGAGGTAGCGCCTATGTTCGCTTCTACTGCTGCTTGTGCTGAAGTTGCGAGCAGTGATGTCACCAGGATTACCGTGCTATTAATGAGTAACTTGTTCATTCAATTCCCCTTTGCAGAAACATTAATTGTGTTTTTTATGGTCACAATTGATTTAGCAAAGTCTAAGCCAATATAAATAGTTAATTAAAACAGTTGTTTATTCTGTTTGTGGATTAGATGTAAGGCTGAAATGATGCATCCTAGCGCAGAAAGCACTGAAATGGGGCAGAGGAAGAAGGGTTTTGGATCAAACAGACATAAAAAAACCTCCATAAGGAGGTTTAGTTATCAACTGCGGAAACAGTGATTTAGTTAACGCTATCTTTAAGCGTTTTACCTGCTTTGAACTTAGGTACTGTAGCCGCTGGGATCTGGATCTCTTTACCAGTCTGTGGGTTACGACCAGTACGCGCTGCGCGCTCTGTTGTTTCAAAAGAGCCAAAACCAACAATAGAGATTTTCTCTCCATTCTTCATCGCTTCTGCAACAGTTTCTTCAAAAGATTTTAAGGCGCGAGCGGCTTCAGCTTTAGTTAGTTCTGCAGATTCAGCCATTTTTGCAACAAGTTCAGTCTTATTCATTTGAATAGTCTCTTCTTTCCGTAGATTTAATTGTTAGTAGCGTTATGTAACATGCCACAAGCTTTTGCATTTGAAAAGCGCTTTAACCCTATGAAATAGGCCTTATAGTCAAAAGTAGGGCCAATTTCTCAATTTTTTACTCTTCTAGCAGCTGATAAAGGATCTGTTTAACCACATTGGGCTCAAATGGTTTGTCACAAAGGGCATTTACTCCGGCTTGAGAAACGTTGCTCAAATGAGTTTCATTGGCTTCTGATGACACCATTAAGATGGGGATATGAGACTGTTGGCTGTCGTTACGAATAAACTGAGTCAATGCTAAACCGTCTACGCTCGGCATGTTGTAATCGGTAATGACCAAATCAAACATCTGCTGCTGCATCAGTTCAATCGCCTCTTGGCCATCTTGTGCTTCGGTGATCATCCTTAAGCCGAGATTCGTTATGGTTCGCTTAATGATATTGCGAGCCATCTTACTATCATCGACAACGAGTACACGCAGATCCTGCACGTCAAAATGGGTGAGATCTAATTCGTCATTAGTAAGCAGGTCGATAGTGGCATTCAGTGCTTTACCTAGATGCTCGGTGGTAAAAGGTTTAGGCAGTATTGCGACAACGCCTGATTGACGATAGTGCTCTAGTTGCTCAGGGCGACACTCGCTCGATACCAGCATAAATTGAATATCGCTAAAGTGAACTGAGGATTTAATCTGTTGCAATAACTCTAACGCAGTCCCATCTGCAAAGTGCATGGCACTGGCGACCAGATCGGGTTGATGGCGATTGATTATTTGCATAGCTTCTGCAAGCGTAGTGGCGGTTTGTATGTTGTTAACGCCTTCTAAGCTTAAACGTTGGCTGATAATTTTTCTTTGGGTATCAGAAGGCTCAACCAACAAGATAGAAAGTTCGCCGGGCTGTAAATGGCTCATAAATTTATGTACCGATCGTTAGTCTTAGTTTTGTTATGGCGTTAACCTACGTTAACGCCTTTGGCTTATCAAGTAAGTAACAGGCTGTGTGCTGGCTTAGTCTGTGATCTTGTTAGTCACAGCGCTGTTAACTCACAAGCTTTGGCTTTAAGTATTGTCGTGTCTTTGCACTAAAAGCGACCCAATATTGGAATGTCATAGCGATGATTGCAGCAATGACGATGCCGCCGATAGGAATATTTTGTCCTTCATAGACGACTTTCACATCCTCAGGGGTAATTTGGTAGGCGATAACGGCAGCGGTTGCTAATGCAAGTAAGGCAACGGTTTGAATGGCTAGGTAGATTTTTAGTACCACAGCGGCCCAAAATTGGCGCATGATTAAGCCATAAAGCACAGGAAATACACCTAATGTTAATAGATCAAAGGACTGAGTGGTAAAGGTGCGCCAGATTGCGGCAACGGCCAGCAGAGCGTAAAGGAACATTAATATCGCTAAAAGAGGATGTGGTTTTGTCATGGGGTCCCTAAAGTCGTCATATTTTTTATATAGTTGTTGTGTGGAGTTTAAAAAAAACCGCGAGTCGCGTCTATAACGCATGCTGTTTAGCCGTGATATTGTTTAGCTAAGATGGCGAGTAATGCGATAGAATAGCGACTATCACAGCGTACAATTTAGAGAATCCGATGACAGAGTCTGAGTTTTGGGAATTAGTCACCCGAACATCCCCCCAACAAGATCAAACTGAATTGGCTGAGGTGCTTAAGCAAAAGCTGAGCCCGTTAAGCAATGATGAACTCCGAGATTTTGACAAGATATTTGGTCAACAGATGCGTCGTTCGTACTCTTGGTCAGTGTGGGGCGCGGCTTATATTATTACCGGCTGTGATTCAGAATATGCCTTTGCTGAGTTTCGTTGCTTCTTAATTTCATTAGGTAAAGACTGGTACGATAAAGTGATTGAGTCGCCTGATGCGTTAGGCTCTCTAACACTTTGGCCAGAAAAAGATGGCTCTGCCTATCCTTTCCTTGATGAATACGATCTGATAGCAGGCCAACTATATGAAGATCGTAGTGATGACGAGCTACCTTATGTGCCATCGGGCCAGGCTAATCCAGCGGGTAAGAAGTTTTCTCATAAGAAGAAGCTGCTTAAGGCAGCGTATCCACTATTGAGTACCGCGTTTCCATTTTAACGAATACTAATTAGTATGATGGCGAAAACAGCAATAAAAACGAGGCGAGCCTCGTTTTTTTATGGAAAAATTTAATCTTATACCGATTGGTATTACTCGTAACAGACCTCTGTTTCACTGTCGAAATCTAGCCCGTAGGCGGTGCAGGCTAGCTCCATGAACTCCTGCTCAGATTCCTGTACCTGCTCATCAAACTCAGATTGTAATTTGGACTCTAATGCTTGGTCTGACTTAGCTTGATGTTGGTCTAAGATCTCATAGTGGTCTGCGATTGCCGCTTGCTCTTTTGCTGTAAATTCTTCAGCGCTGACTTGGCCAATGAAGACGAAAGAGAACAGTATTGCTGCAATTACAGCCATGCGGCCAGAAAACGGAATGTTGGTGATATTTGAATAGTTCATATTTGACTCCAAACAATTAAATAGATGACCCAATTTAGGAACCGTTTGCTCTTAGCTGCACGTTTGCTCTTATTAGCATAAGTGGCAAGCTTATGAGTATTCCTCTGTGGCGTTGTTAACTTGATACGTATGTTAGCGAATGCAACATGTACCAGTGCTGAACGAAAAGTGAACAGTCATGTTGATGGCATTTACAGGCTGATGGTTTCAAACTGAGAGCAGGGCTCTTAGTCAGGGGAATTAGGCAGATTTAAAGCTTAGACATGTTGGCGCTAAACGGAACTGATATTCATTAGCCGTTATTCATTACTCATGGTGTCACAATGAAACCCTTGACGCATTGAATCAAAACGACAGCTTAAGCCACACTCCCAAGCTACACCGCCCAGTTTTTCAGATGCTTGCTGAGCGTAAGCTTTACAGCTTGGATAGCTGTCAAAGTCATCTTTCTTGTCATATTTGCCAGAGTTGTATCCATTTTTATAGATAAAAGCTGACCATGTTTCAGGTCCTGAAGGCGCTTCAGATTGGTTGATGCTAAAAATTGCGGCAGTAAGACCAATAAAAAGAAGTGCTACAAATAGCACTGGAGCAAGTTTTTTCATGGGGACTCTCAAGATCTAACACTTAGCGCTCTAGCTTAAGATCTACTACCAATAAAGCAAATTTTAAACGCGATATTGGTAGCTACAGCGAATTTTTATGCCATTTGATACAACTAAATAGCGATAGTATGGTCTACTAATGTAATGATTTTTAAATCACTCCTTTACTAAGATTTAGACTATCCCTATAGGGATTAAGCTGTGATACAGCTTAAATATTGTAAAGTGTAGTGATTAAAAACCGATTATATTCAACCGTGGGGGCACTTATGAATGTTAAACATATACTGGTAGCGGGTTTACTCGTATCTAGCTCAGCTTGGGCCGCAGATAAAGCGGTTGAAAACCCAGTGACAGAAGATAGTGTGGTTAAAGTTGAATGGCAAGATCCCAATAGCTTTCGAGACATAAAATCGAGCGGAGAAATTCAATCTCGTTTTGAAAAACGCACCTTCGAACAACTGACTAAAAGCTTAAACAAGGAAGCGGTGAAGGTTCTCAAGCCTGAACAGAAACTAGAGATGCTTGTTACCGATCTCGATTTAGCGGGTGACGTTAGGCCCACATTTGGCGCGACGACTCACGACCTTCGGGTGGTAAAAAATATCTATCCACCACGTATTACCTTCAGCTACAAAATTCTGCAAGATGATAAAGTGATTATGGCGGGTGACGAGAAGCTAACGGATATGAATTTTATGTATTCGGTTAACGCGAGGAATGACAAGCCCTATCGCTACGAAAACACAATGCTAGCGTCCTGGCTTAAAAAAACGGTAAAGCCTAACCTTTAACGCGTTTATTATTAACGACTCAACTTTTAAGTGGTTAGGCGGTTAAGTGTGAGCTGCCACCTTACGGGCTCATCGCCGCCTCTAGTGTAAACAGGCTAAGTGAGCTCGTTGCTTGCTTGGCCTGTTTTTTTGCTTGGGCGCTGTAAAGAGACAATTGGTGTTCATTACAGTCGATGGTAATTGAGGGCGGAAGAATTCCCGCTGTGAGTGAGATCAGCTCATGGTAGCAGCGCACGCCTTTCCTATCTTCGGCTAACATTTGCTTTTCTTGCCAATGTTTCTTCGAATAAAACAGTGATTTACCGACTTCAAAATCTTTTATGATCTGCTGTGCTTGCTGCTCAATATCGGCATCACTACTTATCATCACAAAGTCATCGCCACCAACATGGCCTATAAAGTTATGACAGGTTTGATGGCATAAAAGTAACCGACAAACCTCCATAATCACTTCATCACCACGACAAAAACCATAGATATCGTTGTAAGGCTTAAAGTTCGACAGGTCGAAGTATGCCAAATAGAACGGCTTCTTTTGCAGACGTAATCGCTGTAACTCTTCTTGAATAGGGATATTACCCGGTAACCCGGTAAGGGGATTAGCGTGGCGGGCGACCGCAATTTTCTGTTCGGTGATTTTTGCTAATAGATCTTTTGTGTGGCCGATACCTAAGAGCTTGCCTTGCTTGAGAATAATAAACTGCTGGACTACTAAATCGGTCGACTCCATAGTCAGCCGTTGGCTGACTTGAGAAATGGGCATTTCGGCTTCAATACTAATGAGCTCGGTTGTGAGCACTTCATCTACAGCTCTATGTTCGTGCAATGCCCGTCCGTAAGGAGTGCTGAACAGCTCGATTACCTGACTTCTTAGTACCATGCCGATAACTTGTTCTTGGCGCATAACAACAATAACTTGAAGGCTAGGGCGTTGATTAAATGTTTCTCCTATGCGCTTAAGTTTGCTATCAAACTGGCAGGTAATGGCTTTGCTGCATAGGCTTTGTGCTGATTCGGGAAAACGCACCTTTGGAGAGGGAGGTTCTACCGCTGGGCTAAACGGAATACTGCGGTTTGGTTCTGTAGCGGGGCGCCCCAGTAGAAATCCCTGACAATAAATAATGCCAAGTTGCTTTAGTACGCTTAGCTCGGCTTGGGTTTCAATTCCTTCGGCGATCACTTTACAACTGAGGTTTTGGCACAGGGCAATGATAGAGCGAACAAATTCTTGCTTGACCGATGAAGTGTCAATCGACTCGATAAAGTGTCGATCAATTTTGACATAATCGGGTGCTAATTCTGACCACAACCTTAAGCCTGAGTAGCCAGCGCCCAAATCATCGATAGCGGTGAGAAAGCCTTGGCTTCTATAGTGGTTTAAGCAATCTTTTAATAGATCGATATCATCGGCAGGGTACTGCTCTGAAAGCTCAATCACAACTTGAGATGGATCGATTCCTAACTCTTGCACTAAGCTAAGAGTAAGGCCCTTTGGATGATTAGGCTCTAAAAGCGCTTTAGGAGAAATATTTAAGAAAAGCTTGCCAGAAAGTTGGGTGTTTTTGAATTGCTGAATCGAAATTCGTCGACATAAGCTTTCTAGCTCAGAGAGGCGCCCTTCGTAGGCTGCGGTCTTAAATAATGGAACGGGTGAAAATAGTGGGCTATGCTCAGGTCCGCGGCTTAAGGCTTCAAAGCCGTGAATTTGATGAGTTGAGATATTACATATAGGTTGAAAGACCGCTTTAATTCTTTCTTTATCGATAATTTTTGAAAGTTCTAGCTTTAGATCGATTGCAGCCATTTTTTCTACCAAATATTAATGAGGTAGAAAATCCTATGACACTGGTGTGACAAATAGATGACAAATATCAATCCATTAATAATTTAACGGATTGATATTTCGGGCATTACTTTGCGTTAGATTTAAACGCCTGCATGGTCTGTAGTAATAGGCCAAGCTTTGGGATGTAACTTTCTAGCGCTTGAGCAAGCGTTTCAGGCTGTTGAATAAAGCCTTCCATCTCGGCGGCAAGTTCTTGCACGTATGGCGTAAAGCGATTGCTCTTAGTTGTGAAGCCTTCAGTTGTACTGAAAATTGTATCGAACTTTACATGACCCGCTTTTTTTAGCTCGTCTAGTCTAGCGTCAGCATCAATTGCTTGGCGGTAGGCGGTTTGCAAACTGGCTTTAAGTTGCTCGATAACCTGTGTGTGTGGCATAACAGCCTCTCAATTAGAAATTTTGCTGAATTATAAGGGGCAAGGATGATAGCAACAAGTGTCGTTAGGCGTTTATTCACATTAGTGGGGTTAGCTCTATTGTTTGTTGCTGCAAGTAGTCAAGCTGCTCCCGATGATAAACCGCCTTTTTATCAAATATCTTATCAAGGGCAAACGGCCTACTTACTCGGTTCTATTCATATTGGTGAGGCTAATTTTTTCCCGCTGGCGGCACCGGTAGAAAAGGCCTTTCAGCAGTCTGCTGCTCTTGTGGTTGAAGCCGATATTAGAGGGGCTGATGTACCCGCATTATTGGCAAAATATGGGGCTGAACAATTCCCCGTTGATGCTGAAACGCAAACGGCATTAACCGATTACTGTCGTGATAAAAAAAGGCTCTGTAAAGCCATCGAAAATTATTCTCCATGGTTACAGTCAATGCAACTCAGTATTGGTCGGTACGCAGCGCTGGGTTATAGCGGCCTTTATGGGGTGGATTCGGTATTAGTGAGTCAAGTGGGCAATCGACCGGTATACGAGCTAGAAAGTACAGAGTCTCAATTTGAATTGCTGTCCTCGTTTGATGTTGATACCCAATGGGGCATGGTAAGGGAGGCTATCGAAGCCCCTGATTCAGACATGCTTGAATTAATTTCAGCATGGCGTAGCGGTGATGAAACTGAGCTCGCCGATTTGATGGAAGGTGAGATGTTGCGTGATGGTGAGACGCAAATGGTGAAGAAGATGCTGTGGGATCGCAATAAAACCATGGCACAAGGTATTGTTGACTTGATGCAATCACCGAATACGGCGCAGCCACTTTTTGTGGTAGTGGGGGCTGGGCATTTAGTGGGGCAAAAGAGTGTGCAATCCTACCTGCAGCCTCTTGGGGCCAAGGCTAAAAACTGTTGGACACAGAGTTGTAACTAAGTTTGCTTTTTTAAAGAGGGTCTTGCTGAGATTATCGGGTTTGTGACTTTTGATGTATAATACGCCGCTTGTTTTGGTTTCCCGTGTCATTTGAAGGGTTTTATCGGTTTGAATAAAGAATACTGTATCGATTTAAAGGCGTTGCCTTCGCTATTTACGCTTTATCGCAAAATATTTTTTGGGCGTAAGCCAGGCTGGGACGAGCAACCATTACCGATGATCAAGGTAATGAGCCCAAATGTGTCGTTATCGTCAGATAAAGTCGAGCAATATGCAAAAGTATGTGGCTTTGATTTTGATGGTAAAACTCTGCCGCCGACATACCTATATATCATGGCATTTCGCTTACATGCATTTATTTTTATCCATGAAGCGATTACTTTCCCACTGCTTGGGATGATCCACCTAAAAAATAGCATTACGATGCATCGTAGCGCTCGTGTCGATGAAAAGTTCGATATTCAGTGCGCATTAACCACGAGCCGCATAACAGATTCTGGTCTTGAGTTTGAGTTAGTCTCTAAAGCGTATGTGGGTAGCGAGCTGGTATGGGAGTCGTTATCGACCTACTTGTACCGCATCGAAGGCAAGGCCAAGCGCATTCGTCCACCCAAGGCGAACGATATGCAGTGGTTAGAACCTGTTAGCTGGAGCCTAGCCGAAGACTTAGGTCGCCGTTACGCTAAAGCATCTGGTGATTATAACCTGATACATCTGCATCCAGTGATGTCAAAACGTTTTGGCTTCGAGCGTATATTGGCTCATGGTATGTGGTCAAAAGGCCGATGTATTGCCCAATTAATGCCAAACATTGCTGATAGACCATGTCAGATTGATGTCGCATTTAAGTTGCCATTATTTATGCCTAATAGCGTTAGCTTTGCGGCTGAGCATCTTGAAAACAAAACCGTGTTTGAGCTACGCGATCAAAAAGGTCGTCGTCCACATCTAAGCGGCGAAATAACGTTTTTATAAGCGTTCATCTTGAAGAAAAGGCGCTGCTAGCGCCTTTTTTGTTTTCTGCGTTTAAAATGTTTGTTCTAGCGTTATGGTTATTGGGGGGGAAAGTTTGGCCGTTAAGTCGGCAACAAAATGAGTCGTTTATTGATGTAGATTCCAAAAAGCTAAAATAGCGTTCGCTGACTATTTAACCTATGACAGAGATCATCTATATTCCAATCGAAAGCCTACCCTACATAAAAATATAACGTGGAGCCATTCTCATGCTGTCAGATATTGAAATTTCGCGCCAACATGCTTGTTTACCGATAACAGAGATAGCGGCTCAATTAGGACTTCAGCCTGAAGAGCTGTCTTTGCACGGTGCTAATAAGGCAAAAGTGTCTCTTTCTGTCGCCAAAAGACTCGCCAATAAAGACAATGCCAAGCTGGTTATTGTGACTGCGGTAACCCCGACCCCATTTGGTGAAGGTAAGACAGTAACCACTATTGGTTTAACGCAAGCGATGAATTTTAACGGTGTTAAAACCTGCGCCTGTATTCGCCAGCCGAGTATGGGGCCTGTATTTGGCACCAAAGGTGGCGCTGCGGGTGGTGGCTATGCCCAAGTCGTGCCGATGGAAGAGCTTAATCTGCACTTAACCGGTGATATTCACGCGGTGAGTAGCGCTCATAACTTAGCCGCAGCTGCTGTTGATGCTCGTCTATTTCATGAAACTCGTTTTGGGGCCGATGTATTCGCTCAAGAGTCAGGTTTGGCAGCACTTAATATTGACCCTGACAATATCCTCTGGCGCCGAGTGGTTGACCACAATGAGCGTAGCCTTAGAGAGATAAAGGTGGGTTATGGCGCATTTAATGGGCCGATACATGATTCAGGATTTGATATCACGGCGGCGTCTGAGCTCATGGCTATTTTGGCGTTAAGCCAAGATCTAAGCGATCTTAGATTACGCATTGGCCGTTTAGTGCTTGCGCTTAATACTCAAGGTGAGCCTATTACGGCTGAAGAACTTGGCGTTGCAGGTGCAATGACGGTCATTATGGCTGATGCTATTGAGCCAACCTTGATGCAAACCCTCTCAGGGGATCCATGCTTTATTCATGCGGGACCCTTTGCCAATATCGCCCATGGTAACTCGTCCATTATTGCCGATACTATAGCGGCAAAACTGGCTGATGTGGTTGTTACTGAAGCAGGTTTTGGCTCTGATATGGGCTTTGAAAAGTTCAGTAATATTAAGGTGAGAGAATCAGGTTATGCACCAAGTGCATCGGTGGTTGTTGTGACCCTTAAGGCGCTAAAGGCTAATAGCGGTATCGAGTCTAATAAAGATATCAACCAGCCCGACCTCGAGCGCTTACAAGCAGGCTTTGCCAACCTAGAGTGGCATATTAATAACGTCAGCCAATATGGCGCGCCAGTTGTGGTGGCGATTAACCGTTTCCCAACCGATACCGATGAAGAGCTTGAGTGGCTGAGTCAGCGTATTGGCCAAACTAAGGCCTTTGGCTGTGAGATAAGCGAGGCTTTCGCTAAAGGTGCTGCAGGCGCTTCTAAGTTGGCTGAAATGGTTTATCGTGCCACACAAGTCACATCAGACTTTAAACTGCTGTATCCAAGTGACATAAGCTTAGAGGCTAAGCTGATGACCTTGGCTGAGGTAGGCTATGGCGCATCAAGTGTGACCTTATCTGATAAAGCTAAATCGCAGCTAAATTGGCTAACCAAGCACAATTACAGTGGCTTACCTATCTGCGTGGCTAAAACGCCGATGTCGATAAGTCACGACCCAAGTATTAAAGGCATTCCGACAGGATTTGAATTACCTATTACTGAGCTACGACTGAATGCGGGAGCAGGCTTTGTAACGGCATTAGTGGGGCAAGTGATGACCATGCCTGGTCTTGGCATTAAGCCAGGTTATTTGAATATCGATATTAATGATGCTGGCGAGATTGTTGGTCTAGCCTAAGCTGGGTCGCAATACCAAGTTAAGCTTAGATAATAAAAAGCCCCGACAACTTAGGTTGGCGGGGCTTTTTTACTATATTTTTAACCTTGTAAGATTTATTTCTCTACCGCGGTTTGATAAATATGCACATCGCGTTGCGGGAACGGAATGCTAATCCCTTCAGCGTCGAAGCGCATTTTAACGGTACGGGTAATATCCCAATAAACGTCCCAGTAATCTTCTGGCTTGGTCCAAGGACGCACAATAAAGTCGACAGAAGATTCACCCAGCGTATGCAGCTTAATCATAGGCTCAGGATCTTGCAGTACTAAAGGATGCGCCATAACGATCTCTTTCAATACTTTCTCAGTATGTTCAATATCATCGCCATAACCAATACCAAAAGTCAGATCCACTCGGCGCTGATGTTCAACGGTAATGTTGTTAATGGTATCGCCCCAGATCTTGTTGTTTGGCACAATCAGTCTTTGGTTATCTAAGGTCTTAATCGTGGTTGATACTAAGCTCATGTGGCTTACACGACCCGTCACACCACCGGCGTTGATTAAGTCGCCCACGTCAAACGGGCGGTAGACCAAAATCATCATGCCAGAGGCGAAGTTAGATAGGGTATCTTGCAGCGCAAAACCGATAATCACACCGGCGATACCGAAACCGGCAAGCAGTGGTGCGAGCTCAAAACCAAGCTGGGATAAGGCAATAAGTAAACCGAGTGCGAATACGGCTTTACCTGATAGCGAGATAAAGAAGTCTTGCAGTAGCATGCTGAACTTAAGTTTAGAGTTGCTAACGGCTTTTTCAACGATACGCTTAACTACTTTGCCAACTAGGCTAGATAGGAAAAGGATCAAACAGAAAATAATCAGTTTAAACATAACTCCCGCACCATTTTCCATGGCTTGGGTTTTGGCAATCGTTATCCACTCTGATAATAGATTGCTTGCTACATCAAGGTTTAATACATCTTGAGTAATATCGCCAGACACACTAAACAAGGTTTGCTTATAAAGTGCAGCGTCTTGTCCTAATGAATCTAATATGCTGATCGTCGATGCCAAACTGCTTGAGCTTTGATCTAAGCGTTCTTTTAGCTCAACAACTAAAGCCTTCTGATCTCCACTCACATCAGCGCCAGCGATTTGCACGTCAGCAACAGCTTGGTTTAAGCGATCTTGATTGAAGTAAACAAAGCTATTTAAATCATCTGCACGAGTAATTAGCGCAGAGATAAAGACTTTCGTTTTCTCATCGACATTGATCCCAGCGGCTTTTGCCCAAGTCAGCAGTTCGTGTTCTGAAGTGAACAGCTTGTCTTGTTCACGCTGGATCTGCATGAGCCCAAGCATGATCTTGCGATCGCCATCGGCGCCGATTGAACTCATCAGTTCAATTTTTTGCTTAGTAAAATAAGCTTCAACAGAATCAGTGAAGGCTAATTGCTTAACAATATAAGGTGTTAAGAAAGCCAGATCGGGATCCGTAGCATCCATTTGCTCTTTGAGAGTCTCTTGCAGCAAAGAGGCATTACGGCCAATTCGATACTCAAGAAAGCTCTTAATCTCACCTTTACTGCTAGGTAAGGTTTTAACATCGCTGTCGATTAAGCTTTGTAATTTATTAAGATTGTTGGTTAAGTCTGTATTTTCTGCATTTGCTACAAATGAACAAAAGCACAAAATAATAACTAAAAGTTTGGGGAGCATTTTATGCATTGGATATGTCCGTTATTTCCCTAGTTCTAGTAATAATATTACGACTTTGGAAAACTGTCGATTTGTTATTGTGATAGTGATAAGCATAATGGCGAAGATACGATTAGATCTGTTAAACTTCGACGCCTTAATATTGGTTAATATCGATCCAATATGTAGCTTAAGAGAGATACCTCTAGTGATATGCGCTCATTGTTCAAAATCATTTGCGATAGATAAAATTGAAAACCAAAGAGGGAAGGGATTGAGTACCGAGATCCAATGCCCATTCTGTCAGGCTTGGTTAGGTAAAAATGTCATTTTATCTTGGGTTAAGATCATCAGCTTTTATGCTGGGGTGGTGCTATTTGTTTGGAGCTATTTTGATACCGATACCCGACAGTTTGGTATTCCGCTCGCTATTTTTTCCATCATGGTGATGTTAGTGGTTCATCTAATGGATAATCTGAAAGTGACACAAGCGCCAGAAGTTGAGTTGGTGGATAATAGTGAGCATCTGAAAAAGTATCGCTAGTCACGGTGGCCTAAGCTGTGCAATAGATTGTGATGATGAGATAGATTGTAACGATGAGGTGACTGTCGCTATGAGGTGGCAGTATGGTTTATTGCTGAGTAACAGCCTGAGTTAATGAGTGTTTAAGACGGTTAACGATAAAGGTATCTAGCACAGTAAGACTCTACACCCTGATGGTATTTGGCCATCAGAGTGTCACGAGTTGTGACTTAGTCAATAACGTGAACTTGCGCTTCTAGCGCGGCTTCTACGTAGTAAATGCCACCGAGTATCGCAACAAAAAATAGCGTTGTCATGATGATGAATTTTAAGTTCTTACGAATAACGTCAAGCATGATATTTTCGCCTTTCTAATAGATAAACTCTTGTTAAATATCACTATGGATATCATTTCACGTTAACAATATTAATGGTTAGAGCTTAAGTCAGTATTAAATACCATTCAAGCCTAGGTGATCTATCTCACAAACACTTTGTAACGCTTTGGGAGCCTCAAGGCTTGACTTCAATACTCATCCACATAGACTAGTCTCGTTTTAACACATAAGGTTAACACTGTGATTCGAATGAGTAGCGTAAAGCAGAAACTGGTAATGGGGCTTGTTGCCGTATTCCTGTGTCTGTCATTTGCCGCATCCGCTCATAGTCTGAGTCATTTGGACGATGGGGCAAAAAGCCATTGTACTCTGTGTTATCACCAACACCAGGTCAATAACCTGCTACCTACTAGTA
The DNA here is from genome assembly GCF_052977045.1 of Shewanella sp. 125m-7. Lineage (NCBI taxonomy): Bacteria > Pseudomonadati > Pseudomonadota > Gammaproteobacteria > Alteromonadales > Shewanellaceae > Shewanella > Shewanella sp. 125m-7. The sequence goes on along the minus strand of NZ_JBRILQ010000036.1, from coordinate 2,403 downwards.
GCGGTCTCGATATTACTATTGAGCGTCAGGGAGTTGAAAGCCAAGAGTACATTCTTCCAGCATCTTACTCGCGTCATGTGAGTTTCTTTAATAGCCGCGCCCCTCCAGCTTCAGCGTAAGTTCATTCCTTAAAAAAACGACATAAAATTTTTAAAGTATTCCCATAGGGAAGGCTTAGCTGTATTTCGGAGTAAAAATGACTAATTCAACTTTGCGCTTAACTGGCGTAGCAGCGGCATGCGCGCTATTTTCAACTCAGGCGCTAGCGAGTGACCCAAGCTTAACTAACCCTGCGATTAGCGCCGTATTAGACGGTTACTATCAAAGTGGTGAGCGACCGATGTCAGAGCGTGTAGAAGGCTTTGGTTTAGGTCACACAGAGCTGGCTCTCAGCGCTAATATTGACGACATGTTCTACGGTAAGTTAACGGCTGTGGTAGAGATGCATGATGGTGAAACTGAACTTGGCCTAGAAGAAGCTTTTATTCAAACATTGGCGATGCCGGGTGGTTTATCTGTTCGTGCGGGTCGCTTCTTATCAGATATTGGTTATTTAAATAACCAGCATGTGCATACCGATTCTTTTTCAGATAGGCCCGCCGTTTATCGTGCCTTTTTAGGTAGCCATTATTTTGATGACGGTGTGCGCCTAAGCTACGTGGCACCGACGGACCTATACTGGACCATGGGTGTTGAATCGTTTAAAGGCGATAAGATGCGCGCCGCAGATGAGCATGCTGAACGTGATTATAAAAACCTAGGTGTATATACCGCCTTTACTAAACTAGGCGGCGATGTCGGCGATAATGGTTCTTGGCAAGCGGGTTTAAGTTATCTACGTAACGAAAATGGTCGTATGACCGCTGACGAACATGAACATGCTGAAGTACAAGGTGATCATGACCATAATCACAGCGTGCAATACACTGGTGAGAATACTTACGTTGCAGATTTCGTTTATAAGTGGGCACCTAATGGTAACTATAAATATCAGCACCTGACCTTAAGTGGTGAGTATTTCAGAGTCACCGACTTTAAACCACTTGAGGAGCATCATGACGATGGTGATGACCACGGCGATGAAGGTAAAGATTATCAAGATGGCTGGTACTTGAGCAGTGTATATCAATTGTCGCCTAACTGGTCTGCAGGACTGCGTTATGGCCAAGTAGATACACAAATGATGCATGGCGACCATTTTGATCCGCAAAAACTGAAAGAGACAGAAGTCAGCCTTGCTTGGCACCACAGCCATTTTTCAACAGTTCGCTTGCAGTATAGCAATCAGCAAGGCACCAACTTTGATGGCTTCGAAGATGACAACATCATCACTCTACAATATGTCATGACTCTGGGGGCTCACGGTGCGCATCAATTCTAAGCAGTTTTTATCAACAGGGGCACAGGTACTCACATTAGCGCTAGCATTAGGCGTGACCAATAATGCGGTTGCGGCGTTGAATATTTTTGCCTGTGAGCCTGAGTATGCAGCGTTAGCTAAAGAGCTAGCGCCAGACGCTAAGATCTATTCGGCGACTACGGCGATGCAAGATCCGCATCAAGTGCAGGCGCGTCCGAGCTTGATCGCAAAAATGCGTCAAGCAGATCTCGCTATTTGTGCTGGAGCGGATCTTGAGGTCGGTTGGTTACCGATGTTACAGATGAAGTCTGCTAACGCTAAAGTTCGCTCAACCGATCAAGGTTTGTTTTTTGCTGCGGATCAAATAGAAACGTTAGATCAGTTAGCATCGGTCGATCGCTCTATGGGGGATGTGCATGCCCAAGGTAATCCACATCTGCATTTCGATCCAACGCGTTTGCTAAGTGTTGCTAATGCATTAACCAATAAGATGATCGAGCTCGATCCTGAGGGCAAAGCGGATTATGAAGCAGCATTAGCAAGCTTTAGTGAACGTTGGCTAGCAGCGATCCCTAGCTGGCAAGCTAAGGCCGCTCCGCTGCACGGCGGCAAAGTAATCGCCTACCACTCTAGCTTTAAATACCTGTTTAACTGGTTAGGGCTAGAGCAAGTTGCCGATCTAGAGCCAAAACCTGGGATCCCGCCAAGTAGTTCCCACCTTGCTAGCCTATTAAGTCGCACTAAGCAGGACGATATTTTAGCGATCATTATCGCATCATATCAAAGTGAACGCGGTGCAGATTGGTTAGCTGATCGATCGGGTTTACCTGTGTTAGTGCTACCTATGTCAGTAGGTGGCAACGATCAGAGTATCGATCTCTTTAGCTTGTACGATAGTGCGATCGATCTCTTGCTCAGCACTAAACAGTAGCAACGGCATCTGGCTACTTTGATCTAAGTGTATAACTTATACCCAAGCCACCTGAAGATGCAGGGTTCAGTGGGAATTTAATGCGCTTTAAGCAAGGCGTTGATTGCAGTTA